>CAUZJR010000278.1:0-7268 GCA_963580005.1 Planctomycetota bacterium | reverse complement strand
GCCATCAGCTCGACCTCGTCAGCCTCGAACCTCGCCTTGGCCACCCGTCGGCACCACGCCCGGTAAAAGACGTTGAACAGCGTCGGCCCCACCGACTCGGGCAGGCACTCCCCGTCCCAACCCGCCAGGATCTCCGCCGCACCGCCCATCGCCTCGTCTCCGCTCTCACCGAGCACCGACACCAGGTGACCCAAGCATTCACGTGCCCGGCCCGAGACCGCGTCGAGCTGCATGCGGGCAAACTCGTCACGGTCCACCGCACCGGTGTGCGATTCGAACATCTCGCGGATCCGCCGACCCCGGTGCCCGCTCGCCCAGCACCCGAACATGCGGTACGGATAGCTGTCGTCGGTGATCCGGTTGTTGGCACTGCCCAGCCAGCCCCGCTCGGGATCAACCGCACCGGGCATCGCCTCCACAGGGATCAGGCCCATCCAGGCGTCCTGCGGATCCCAACCCCGGCGATAGCCTCGACACAACGCCTGGCGATACGGGACCCGCCCACTGGACTGCATGGCGATCTGCCCGTCGGTGTCGGCGATGGCCAACACGAAGGTCGGCACGTGCCAGGGCCGCATCGCACTGCAGAACTCCTCGACCGAACCTGCCCGGCCCATACCCTGCAGAGCCTCGATCCAGCCGCCGCCGTAGGCACCCAGCCACTTCAGCGACACCGGGCCGGTCCTGTCCGCGGGTGCCGGCAGCAGGTCGTCGACCAGCGGTCCGTTTCGAGAAAACCGCACCGTCCGCTCAACCGCCTCGCCACCCCGCACCTCGATCCGCTCGACCAGCTCGCCTGCAGGCTCCCACTCGCCGTCAAACTCGAAACACCCCGAGTGCGACTCGTCGGTCCGTTCCTGGTACAGGTCCCGCTGCGAGCAGATGTTGTTGGTGATGCCCCAGCCCACCCGGGGAGTGCGGCCAAACATCACCGCCGGAATGCCCACGTACGACATGCCCGCCACGTCGAATGACCCGCCGCAGAGGTGGACCTGGTACCAGCAGCTGACCGCCTCGAACGCGATGTGAGGATCGCTGGCTACCAGTGGCAGGCCCGAAACCGTCCTGCGGCCCGCGGCAACCCAGTTGTTGCTCCCGGTCGCCTGGTCGGGGTCTCCCACCACGGCCCCGACCGGATCGGTCGGCTCCGAATCGCCTCCCGGTGGCGGTGTCCACACACCCGCCGGCAGGATCGCCTCGTCCTCCTGTTCACCACGCAGCAGGGCCTCGAGCAACGGCCCATCGCCCAGCCGACGACGTGCCAGCTCGGGCAGCACGATGATCGGGAACCGGCCGGTCAGGTACCAACGGAACTCGGTCTCGATCGCCAGCAGGTCCACACCAGAAAACGGCTCGGGACGGTAATCCAACAGGTCGAACTCGACCGGCCAGGCGTCCTCGGCCAGCGAATCAACCACAGCATTAATGCCCGCGGCAAACGACTCGGTCAGCCGACGAGTCTCCTCGGGCAACTCATCCCAGTGCGCCGCGGCGATGCGATTGAGACCGACGGTGCGGGCGATGAGATCGATTTCGAGGCCATCGGGACCGAGGATCTCGGCCAGGCGACCCTGGCCCTTGCGACGCAGGTAGTCGAGTTGAAACAGCCGGTCCTGGGCCACCGCCAGGCCGAAGCCCAGGAATAAGTCGGTGTCGGTGTCGGCCAGCACATGAGGGATCCCGCGATCGTCCCGCGCGATCCGCACCCCCGCCTTGACCTCCACCTCCAGCGTCGCCTCGTAATCGGGTAGCCGCGATGCGACCACTTCGCTCCACCACCGGTCGAACTCCGCCCGGTCCCAGCCGCAGCCGGATGCCAATTCGTCAATCGTCTCGCCGGACCCCAGCCTCTTCAGCAGTTCGCGATCGCTCATCCGCACTATCCTGGTTGTTCGAGTTGGGCTCGGTTGTGTTCAATTCCAGTCCGGCCGCCGTCCCCATCTGTTCGAGCACCCCGGCAACCGCACCCGCGAACCAGCCCAAGCCCTCACGCGACGGGTGATGGTCGACAGGCAGCAGGTACAGCCTCTTGGGCTCCTCGGGCACTTCGCCACGCTCGATCAGGTTGACAGCCGGCACGCCGGCCAGTTGCTCGAGACTGCTCAACAACGACCGCTGCTGAGAAGTCATCCGGTAGGTCCCCGCAGCCAGTTCCTCGTACTGCGGCAACTGCACCAGGACGACACTCGCCTCCAGCGCCCTCAACTCCCCCCAACCCCGGACCATGCCAGGATCCCGGTGGAAGTCCTGCCAGGAAAACCGCGGCGTGGCCGCGATCCCCTCGATCCCAAAGAACGGGTCCCCGTAGACCAGGCGGTTGTAGAGGAATGATGAGGAGAGAGCAGCATAATCGATCCGGTGCGGATTAGCTCTCTTGCGCGATTCAAAACGAGACACCAGTTCGGCGATCAACTTGTCATCCGCCCCGCCCGTCTCGACCACCGTGCGGCACCACCGAGCATCAATCCGGGCGTCGTAGAATTCCGACAACGCCAACCAACCCTCCTCATCTCGACTCAACCGGGTCGACAATCGCGACACGTTCTCGTGCTCGCGAGTGTGCTGCCAGAATCGTGCTCGATTCAGGTCGTCGCTGATGAAGGCGATGACCACCACGTCAAAGTCCCTGGCCCCCACCGTGTCAGCGGCCACGTCGATCATCTGCAGCAGTCCGTGCCCACTGCGGGCACGGCTGATCACCGAGACCGTTCTCCCGATCCGCTCAGCCAGTTCCACCTGCATCAGCGCCGGCCATGTCGTGCCCTGTCGTTGGTTCTCGGTGAACGAATCGCCCACGACCAGGATCCGGGTCTCTGCCTCCTCGGCTCCCGCTTCGGAATGCCCAACGACTCCGGCGGCATTGATCGTCCGCTCGAGACTCAAGACCGCACGTCCGTTGGCCACGCGAACCCCAACCACCTGCTTCCCGGGCACATGGCAGTACCCGGCCACCTTGTCATCCCGGATCGTCGCCTCGCTCCAGGCATGAAACGTCGTCCCCACGCCCAGGGGAGTCTCGCCGACCCCCACGGCCAGCTTGATGCGGTAGGCCACCTCGGCCAGCACAACTCCGCACAACAGGCCCAGCACCAGGACCGTCAACTGAAACCGCCTGGACCGAGACCGCACCGGCGACCCCGGCTCGACCCCCAATTCCGACACCCCTGCCGACCCCTCGGTCACTCCCGGTCTCCTTCCGCCTCGAACAGCACCTCACGCAACCGCCCCCAGCTTCTTATCGCCGTGGCGATCGCTCGGTGACCCGTTTCAGTGCAGTGACCGTCCTGGACAAAGAACGCCCCGGACTCGGTCTCGCTGAGCACTCCACGCAGGTCCAACAGCCCGACACCAGCCCCGTCGGCCCACTCGACAACCAGCTCCGCCGTCCGTCCAGGCCGATCCAGCCAGCCCTCGTCGACCTCGAATCCCAGCTCCCGGTTGAAGGCCAGGGCCGCCTCGGAGACCTGCGAGGCGTCCGGGATCATCGCCAGCAACAGCGTACCTCCGGCCGATTCGACCTGCTCACGCAAGCTGTCGAGATGGTCTCGAGTCCGACCCCAGGCCCTGTGCACGAATTGCTCGTCGGGATCCAGGCTGTTGCGGAAGCGTGAGGGGTCCAGGCAGGCCTGCAGGTAACGGTACCCGGGCAGTTGTCCCGACTCGGCACGCTTGCGAATCGCCGCGGGCATTCGCCGGTAACGTGCCTCGGCCAGGTCCCCGTCAACGCCTCCCGATTCGGCCTCGCCCCGAATCCACGCCAACACCTCAGCCTCGGTCCGCTTGCGGTACGCATCACCCGCCGAAGACTTCCGCTTTTGCATCGCCAGTTCCAGGTAGATGTTGGGACACCACAAGTGAGCCAGTTGCCTGAGACCTCCGGCGGGACGCCAGGCGGCCAGTTCCTCGTCGGTCTCCTCCTCCAGAACCTCGGCCAGGTCGTTGCCCAGGTAATAGACCAGCAACACCACGTCGGGATCGAAACGACTGCCGATGTGCCGAAACAGGGTCAACTCGCGAATCGTACTCGTCCCGGCCCGCCCCACGTTGACCACGTCGATCCGCTGCCCCGCCAGATCCTCGGCCAGTCGCTCGGTGAAGACCGCCTCGTCGGACACGCCGACACCAGCCACGAACGAATCGCCCAGCACGACCAGCCGCCTGTGCCCGGGGGGTTTCTGCTCGGGCACCAGCCGACCGCGGAAGCCCAGCGAATTGGTGCGGAAGACGTAGTCGAACTCGACACTGCGATGAGGCACCTCGACGCCGGGTTCCAGCCGCAGCAGGTGACGCAGCTCAGTGTCGGCCAGGACTCCCACCAGCCAGTCGGCCGGTTTCAGGACCAGCACCAGCACGACCACCAGCAGCACCAGCCGCTTCCACCGTCTCGAACGCCCCTTCGGCGCGGCGGATGCCTGGTGCGACGGACTGGCCGTTTCGGACGCGGATGACAAAGACAATCGACTCCCTCGAGAACGCGATTTGCATCGTATGTCGAGGTAGCAAAAACACGCAACCAGTCTTCTTGGCCTCGCACTCCCTCGCACTCCCTCGCACCCCCCTGCACCCCACAAAATAGCTCTCGTCGACAACCGGGTGGTTTTGGTACATGGTCCCCCGTGACCCAGGAGCAAGCACGACCGTGACCCGCCGACTGACTCTCGTGATCCACTCGCTGGCCCAGGGCGGCGCCGAGCGAGACATGGCGCACCTGGCCCGCTGCTGGGCCGAGCGTGGCGATGACGTCGCCGTGGTGACCCTCGATTCGGTCGACTCCGACAGCTACCCACTGGCCGACTCGGTCACCCGGATCGGGCTCGGCATGGTCGGAGTCTCGCGAGGCTGGATCCAGGCCGTCTCGAACAACCGCAGCCGCATCGCAGCATTGCGTGACGTGCTGCAACAACGATCACCCCAGACCGTCGTCAGCTTCATCGACCGCATGAACGTGATGACTCTCAAGGCCGCCGCCGGACTCGGTGACCCGGTCATCGTCTCGGAACGGATCGACCCCAGGCACCACGAACCCGGGCGGATCTGGCGTTGGCTGAGACGGCAAACCTACCCGCGGTGTACGGCTCAGGTCGTCCTGACGCATTCGGTCCGAGACTGGTGCCGGCGGCTGGCTTCGGCGAAACCGGTCCACGTGATTCCCAACCCCGCACGCCGACCGGAGACCGGATCTTCCGAGGCAACTCCTGCCTGGGACGATCAGGGGAAACGCGTACTGCTGGGCATGGGTCGACTGCATCCCCAGAAGGGCTTCGACCTGCTGTTGCCCCTCTTCGCCCGACTGATCCCGTCTCACCCCGACTGGCACCTCGTGCTGCTGGGCGAAGGGGACCAGCGAGCACGTCTCGAACAGCAGGTCACCCAACTGGGCCTGCAGCAACACGTCTCGTTGCCGGGGTGGGTGGCCGATGTGGAAGGATCGCTGTCACGATCCGAGCTCTTCGTGCTGCCGTCGCGATACGAGGGTTTCGGAAACGTCGTCGCCGAGGCCCTGGCGTGCGGCGTGCCGGTGGTGACTCGGGATTGCCCCAGCGGACCCGGTGAAATCGTCCGCAACGAGATCGACGGGCTGGTCGTCCCGGCCAACGACCTCGAAGGACTCGAACAGGCACTCGACCGCCTGATGAGTGACGACGCACTGCGGAGCCGGTTTGCGGCTCGCGCTCCCGAGGTGCTCGATCGGTTCAGCGAACAGAAGTTCCTGGCCCAGTGGGATGCCGTGCTCGACGGGAACAGCGAGTCCGATGTCGACGCCATCCTCGCAGGGTGACCTGTCACCCACCCACCGTCTCGGCACGCAGTTCGACAAGCAGCGAGTCGGCGTCGAGTTCGACATCCTCGGCCGTGATCACCTCCCCACACGGCACATCCCGCAGCAGGCGGGCTCCTTCGAGAAGTCCCAGCGGAGGCTGAGACCGATCACGGGCCGCTTCTGCTGTGGTCAGCCGACCCCAGGCACAGAATCCCCCCTCGCCATCGATGACCTGCCCGGCCACAAGGTCGGTCTTGGCACAGGCCACCACCTCGGCCACGTGCGACCCGGCCACGCCGATCGCTCGGCCGTCGAGCGCTGCGGCGGCAATCGACGGGCCCAGCTCCAGCCCGATCCAGTGATTGGGACGCCAGGCCGCCGCGTAGCGACCCGATCGATCCGACGGGATCCCGTACTGACGGAAACACTCCCGCACATACTCGTGCTCGGCCTCGACCACCACGTACACGCCCCAACGCAGGTCGTTTCGGACCGGTGACCCGTCGGACTCGACACAACTGACCACCTCGACGGTCCCCGCATGGTCCAGCAACCCGCCGACTTCGCGAGGCCTGAGCTGCTCGGCCAAACCGTCGGTGCCCACCGCGGGGAATCGCAGCCCCGATTCAGGAGGCAGCAACCCCGTCGCATTGGCCACCGCCGCCATCTCGATCGAACTCTTCGTCCCGTCCAGGAACGAATTGAACATTCGAGGATTGACCCCGTCCCGCTTCAACGACTCGGCCTCCGAACCGTAATGGTCAAAAACCGTCTCGGGAGTCGACTGGTGAAAGGCGTCCAGGTGACGTGTCCCCTTGCCGGCGGTGGTGACCGTGAACCCACAGCAGCGGGCCCAGTCGACCATCTCGCAGATCAACGCCGGCTGGTCGCCATAGGCCATCGTGTAGACGACTCCAGCTGCCGCCGCCCGGCGGGCCAGCGCCACGCCGACCAGCACGTCCGCCTCCACGCTCACCATCACCACGTGCACGCCCGCCTCAATGGCCGCCACCGCATGACCGGCTGCAGCCGAAACCACACCGGTGCTCTCGACCAGCACGTCGATCCCCGAAGCGATCGCAGCCGAAACGTCGTCGGTCACGCCGACCTGGCCCCGCGAGACCGCCTCGGACAGCTCACCCGAAGTCGTCGCCGTCACCACCTGCTCGGACGGCCAACCGACTCGGGTCAACGCCGAGCGGGCACGCGAAGTGTCCAGATCGACCACCACGCCGGGCCTTAAACCAGCTGTCGTGCGGGCCTGGGCCAGGAACATCGTGCCGAACTTCCCGGCTCCTACCAGCCCGATTCGGACCGGATTCCCGCTGTTTTCTCGCTCTGCAAGACGCTCAGACAGGTCCGCACCCGACATGCTCAGCTCCCTGTGAACCCGATTCCGTCAATTCCCTCCAACGCACACCCTGCCGCGGCGCGTAGGATGCAGGTAGAAGAAACCGGGGGAAAGTCGATGGACATCTATCTGCCAACCCAAGCGGAAATCCGCAAA
>CAUZJR010000277.1:0-7295 GCA_963580005.1 Planctomycetota bacterium | reverse complement strand
GGGACCTGTTTCAGCGGCTGCTGGCAGGCCTGGCCGACGTCGCCGCGAAACACGGGGTCGGCATGGCCAACGTGGCCACCCGAGCGATCCTCGACCAGGAACGCGTGGCCGGAGTCATCGTCGGCTGCCGACTGGGGCTCAGCGAACACCGCACCGACAACGCCCGCGTCTTCGACTTGTCCCTCGACGAATCCGACTGGGCCGTGCTCGACGAATCCGTCGCTGGTCACCAGGACCTGATGAGCAGCATCGGAGACTGCGGCGACGAGTACCGGGGCTAGTTGGCCTTCGCCGGCAGCAATTCCACCAGCGCAAGAGCCGCCCAGCAGGTGCCGCAGATCGAGATGAACTGCGACTTTTCGTAGGGGAACCCCGACTCGAAATACGTCTGGATCGCCTTGCTGCGGGTCGTGACCAGCCACGACCCGTCCGGCTGCACCGTCTTCAGCAGAAACCGGCATCCGTCCTGGTACGACCGATGCCCGACCTTGATGCCGGCGGTCTTCAGAGCGAACAGCGCCTGCCCGGTCGCGTACGAATCGCTCGCCCCCTCTGCCAACTGCGTCCACCCGCCATCGGGCCGCTGCTGCTTGATCAGTTGCTTGGCAAGCCGCTCGAGGTCATCCGACTTCCCCCTGGCCCACACCAGCCCCACCAGCCGAAACACCCGGTCCTCGTTCGTCTTGGCCTCGGCCTTCAACAACCAGTTTTGCGTCCGAGGAATCCGCTCGGCCAGGTCCTTGGCCCCCTCCTGGCCCGCATACAACTGCAAGCCTCGAAGACTCAACGCCGTCGCCGTGAAATTGCTGTCTTCCAGTGGAGGCCGATGTGTGCGGATCCGCCAACTGCCATCGCGACGGTGCTTCGTCTTCAGATAAGCCACCAGGTCCTTGGTGACCGAATCGGGCTTGTGTCCCTCGGCGTGCAAGCCCCACAGCGCGTAGCCGGCGTTGTAGGGCCCGCCCGGAACACCCTCGCCGACTCGCACCCGCTTGGCACGTCCGAGGAAGTACTCGTGAGTGAAATCCGACTGTTCGCCGGTCAACTCCGCATCCACACTCAAACCGACCCGTTTGGCCCGGGCCACGGCAATCGCCGGCAGCGCCTGGTGGTGACAGCTGAAGCAGTCCTTCTTTTCGATGTAGGTCGCCGCACTCTTTTGCAACAGCGGCACCGTCCGCTTCAGGACGTCGCGAACACACCGGGCATCGATCGGAGCCTCTTCGGCCCGCGCGACGCCGACCACCAGCACGATCATCAGCCCCAGACAAAACACCGGGGCCACCAGGCGGGGCAGACACAGCAGAGATCTTTTCGAGGCACTCATTCGGGCCCACTCCTTCTCGGCTGCCTACTTGCTGCCACATCCCCCGCTGCCACATCCCCCGCCGCCGCTGCCGCATCCGCCCGGCTCGGGGTCGAACATCGGCTGCAGCCTGACATCACAACCGGACTGCTTTGAGAACTCGACCGCCAGCCGCTCTGACTCCGGACCCACCTCGCCCAGGCAATACACCACCGCGGTATGCCCATCGACCAGCAACTCGGCGTCGACCGGCTCGAGCTCGGACTCCCGCTCGCGGATCGTCTCGATCAACTCGTCCAGATCCACAGCACCGACTGCGTCCACCCTGGTGTCGTCGGCATCGGCCCGCCGCAACACTTCGCCGGCGGAGGTGACATCACCGATCAGGTGTTCGGCGACGTTGGAAAGCAATTCGCCGAGTTCCGCGCCCCGCTCGGTCTGGATCACCACGCGATCACCACGCTCGACACCCATCTCCTGGGCGACCGAAAACAGCGCCACCCATCCCAATCGTCCGTAGCGGACCAGGCACGCGGTCCGTGTCAGCACTGCGTTGTCTGTGTGACTTATCATGCCTCACAGTATACCGCTGGAGAGGCCGCCGTGGGTGCTCGAGCCGGACTACTCGACAATCACGATTCGTCCGGTGCAATCTCAACCGGGAACATCTCGGGGCGTCTCTTCTGGAACACCAGGTCCGCAAATTGGTGCGTGTGAATTCCCGCGGCATCGATGTTGTGAATCGATCCGGCGATCGGTTCGAAGGCGGCACGAAAGTGAGCCGCGGACTTCACACAGATGTACTTCATCGTGCTGCAGTCGATGCCCAGCGTGCGACTGAACGCCATGTCGTAGGGCTGTTCCCGAGACGTCACCACGACGACGTTCACCCCCTGGATCCTGAGCCAGGCCGAGAGCCCCATGGTGCCGGTCAGCCCCAGCAGCATCGGACCGTCATAGGCAAACTCGCCGGTCGTCACGGCAACGACCTCGGCGGTACATTCGACCGCCGGCCCCTGGACCGGATCAGACTTCCCACCCAGCGACACGTCGATCGATTCCCCAACACCCGCCTCGTGGGCCTGGGCTGCCACATCGGGATCGACCATGTAGAGAATCAAGGCGTCTTCGAGCCCGAGTTCCAGGAAGGTCTGCAGCACCTCGGTCGAATCCCCGGGTGATCCACCCCCGGTGTTGTCGCAATGATCGGCCAGCATGATCGGAAACTGCCCGATCGCGTGCCCGGCGTCGAGACCCTCTTGCACCGAAACCGGAGCCGCATACCAGGTCTGGCGGTTCTCCCAGACCCAGTCCCCGAACTCATCGGCGGTGTCTGATGCCAGTTGCTCGTCACCGTCGGCCACCACGAGCACCGAAGAGCCGACGTCAGCCACATCCGACCAGGCAAACCCGGTGGCGATCGTCACGCACACGATCCCCGGCCGCTGTTCCAGTTCATGAACCCGCCGGATCACATCATCCATCGGAGGATGAGCCGTCACCTGCTTTCGAGTCGCCCAGAACAGAGGCAGGCTGCGGATGGCCCCCACCGGAGCCAGTTCGCCCCTTATGGTCGCCAGTACGATCTCGGCCGCTTCCCGGCCGCGTTCGGACATGTCGACATGAGGAAATGTATCAAACCCCACAACCGCCGTTGCCGACTTGACTCGCAGCGAGGTGTGATTGCCATGCAGGTCGTAGGTCACCACGATCGGGCGATCCGGACCGATCGCCTGCCGCACTGCCGCGGTCATATCCCCATCGGCATCGTCGATCCCATCGACGACCATCGCGCCGTGCAGGTCCAGCAGCACACCATCCACCGGTCCGCCGGCCCGCTCGGCCTCGGCCAATCGCCCCAGCAGGTCGTTCTTGATTCCCGCATAATCCCCGGCATCGACCAGGCCGCCGGGAAAGGCACTGGCCCTCAGCAAAGGAACAATCTCGACTCCCTCCTCTTCCTCAAGACGATCGATGAACCCGCCCGAGCAGACATTGGTCCCACGAAACCGCTCGATCATCTCACCGCCGCGGGCGATCCCCGAGGCATGCTCAAAGTCAGCCAGCGTGGTCCGGGTCTGCACGAAGGTACTGGTCTCGTGAAGAAGTCCGCCGATCGCAATTCGCATCGTGTCCTGGCTCCTGGTGCCTCTAACGAGGAACGCCTTTCCGCTTCTTCTTGCCGGAAGCGGGACCGGCCATCGGGGGTGTTTCGAAGAACCTGCCGTTGTCCTTCAACCGCGGGTCGTTCGTACGCCGCAGCTCCGTCATCAGGCGTTCGAGCAATTGACCGCGAATCTTCGCGTACGCCTTCTCACCGGCAACGTTTTTCATCTGGTGAGGGTCCCGCTTCAGATCGAACAACTCATGACGAGGCCGCTTGCCGTAGGCATGCTCGAAATACGGCTTCCACTTCGTGTCGTTGCGCCGCTCGACCAGCCAGGCCTTGGTGGGACCGGCGTCTTCGTCGGGCAGAGTGACAAAGGTGGACTGTTCCAATTGCTGCAGGGTGGGCGGGTTGTCACCGGCAAGCCGGTAGGGGTCGCCCAGCGGAAAGCGGTTCGGGCGGAAGTTGACGACCAGCAGATGGTCCGCCGTACGAATCGAACGCTGGGGATAGGGCAGGTTGCCTGCCCGCGCGATTCGAACATGACGTTCTCGACCAGTAAAGACCTCGGTCCGGGCCGGATCGACCTGGCCCTCCCGCTTCGACTTCAACACGCTCCAGAGACTTCGCGCGGTCATCCCCGCGGGGACCTTCACGTCGCCCGCCTCCAGGAATGTCGGGCCCAGATCGGGCAGCATGGTGAAGTCATCGACGACTCGGCCGCCGCGGATTCCCGGCCCCGCCACAACCAGTGGCACTCGCGTTCCAAAATCGTAGAGGTTGCATTTTCCATGAGGGAACCCGGGCGGTCCGTGGTCACCGCTGATCACGATGATCGTGTTCTCTCTTTCACCGAGTCTCTCGAGCTCCTTGACCAGGACCCCCAGCGCCGCGTCGAACGCGGCAATCTCGCCAAAGTAGTCGGCGAGATCTTCGCGGACTTCCGGGACGTCCGGCAGGTACGGCGGCAGCTTCCCCTTCAGCGAGTCGGGGTCGATGTTCCACAATCGCTTGCCCGAGCCCTTCGTCCACTTCCGGTGGACATTGGTTGGACCGAACCAGTAACAAAACGGCTGATTTTCATCGCGCTCGGCCATGAAGGAGGCGAAGTTCCCTCGTACGTCGGCCATCAGCAGCTCCTTGGCCTGCTCGATCGACTTATTCCCGGCGATCAACTGCGTCACCGTTTGCGAAAAGCGATTGAACCGGCCGCCGGACTTCTCATACGCATGAGCCCGTCCGCCAAACGGTGCGTCCCTCGGGGTGCCCGGACTCCAGACCTTCCACGTCTTGCCGATGTGATAGCCCGAGTCCTTCAACAGCAGTGGCCAACTCGGGATTTTCGAATCCCACACGGCGCCCTGCAGAATCGCGCCTCGACCGGTTTGCCAGAAATACCTCCCCGACAACAGCGAACTGCGGCACGGAGTGCAGGAGGGGGCATTGACGAAGGCGTTGTTGAACAGCACACCGCTCTGGGCGATCCGATCGAAGTGGGGCGTGCGGACCACATCATTGATCCCCCCCGGCCCGTCGCCTCGCGCGTACGCCCCCGCACATCGTCCCCAATCGTCTGCGAACGCAAAGAGAATGTTGGGCCGAGTCGCCGGGGGTCGCCCCGCAGCCGGACGCGTCACACTCAACACCAGCACCGCAACGCATGTCGTCGTGAAGATCATTCGGATCATGGATGGACACCCTTCTTGCCAGGACACAGATCTCAAGCGGATCCAGAAGCTCTTCGGTCCGTCGGGTTACAACACAACACCCGCTGGACAGTATCGCTCGCAGTGCGAAGAATTTCGAACGCAACGGCAACGATTCACGCCAATCTCTCAAGGCAAACTGGACCTGACCCGCTGTCTCGCCCCGGCTATATTGCCGGCTGAAGTCAGGACTGACTCCGGAGAGACTCATGCCGACGCCGCTTGAATCACTGGTCGCCAGCGGAACCCAACTTTGGCTCGACAGCCTGGACCCCGAGTTGATCGAGGCATCAGGCGACTGGGGTGTCAGCGGAGCCACCTCGAACCCACTCATCATCTCCAACCTGATCCGCACGGGCCGCTTCGACGCCCAGCTTACCGAACTGCTCGATCGTGACCTCGACGATCACCAACTCGCCTGGCAATTGGCCGACCGCATCGTCACGCAGGCCGAGGCGGCATATCTCGACGTGTTCCAGCGGACCGCCGGCGACGACGGCTACGTCAGCTTCGAACTCGACCCGCTGCTCGAAGAGCCCGACGCAGGCATGTCACTCGATGAGATCGCCGGTCGCTACGTCGAATTGGCACAGCACTGGTCACACGGCCACCCCAACCGCATGATCAAGGTCCCGGCCACACCGGCGGGGCTGCTGGCGCTCGAGGACATTGTTGCGGCGGGCGTGCCGGTCAACGTGACACTGGTCTTTACCGGCCGACAGCACCGGCTGGCCTGCGAGGCCGCATGGCGGGGCGCCGAGAAGCTCGATGACCTGAGTTCCTTTAAGAGCGTCTACAGCATCTTCGTCAGCCGGCTCGACGTCTACACCTCCACCGCTCATTCGGACCTCTCCGCCACCGTCCGCGGACTGGTCGGCATCGCAAACGCCAGGCAGATCTACCAGGCCAACCGTGAGTTCTGGAGTGACAAGCCAACGCCGCTGGCACAACAGATCGTCTTTGCCAGCACCGGGACCAAGGACCCCGAAGACCCCGTCGACAAGTACGTCGCCGCGCTGGCCGGGGCCGACATCCAGACCAACCCGCCCGAGACAAACGCCGCGATCCAGGAACTGGTCGAACGGACGTACACACAGACGATCGACGAACCGACCGATTCGGCGGTACTGGCAGAGATCGACCGCGAGGTGGATTTCGAACGGCTGGAGACGGTGCTGATGGAAGAGGGCATCGAGAAGTTTGCGGCGCCGCAGCGGGAATTGCTGCAACTGGTCGCCGATCGCCGGAGTTCCCATGTCGAATCCTGACCGGGGATTCGACCGGATCCGGAATCCGAGAAGGTCAGTACCCGAAAAACTCACATTCCGCGTGGATCAGGAAACGGGGAGAACGTCAAAACCACAGGAAATGGATGTGCCGGTGTCCACGCGATAACGCTGTCGGCGCCGCCGAGTGGGACCACGGTGCTGTACACTCGAATTTCCTCGGGGCCAAACGAGAGACTGATGGCCGTTAAATGACATCGCGAGTTCATTGACGGCTTTCTTGATCACCAGACACAAAGTGTGGAGAAGTCCGTTGTCATCCACGGCTCCTCACCGCGGCACGTTGCTCCTGGTTCTCAGCATTTGCGGCTGGCTGGTGGTTTGCGCGATCCTCAGCCACATCACGTGGCTCGTGGTGACTTGAAACAGATGGATGAAGGGCTGATGGACCCCAGTGGTGCTGACACCACTCGGACGGCCAAGCTGATCGCGATGATCCACTGTATTGTGTGCATAGTGGCTCTGGTTGTTGGCGGCCTTTTGTTCCTGGTCTTCGCCATCGGCTTTGTGGTGACTCCAAACGCCGTGGGTAGCAGTGAAGAGGCGAACAGGGACCTGACCCGGATCAACATCTGGTCCTTCGGGCAGGCGGCCCAGATGTACATGATAAAAAACAACGCTTGGCCCGAGGGCCAGACCGAAGACGTGGTGATGCTGCTGATGATGACCGAGGACGACAAGGGACAACCGCAGGCGGCCTACCTCGAGAAGATTCCCATGGATGCCTGGGGTGAGCCGTTGCAGTACGAGTATCCGACCGAAAAGACCGGTGACACCGGAAAGCCGCTAATCTGGTCGTCTGGACCCGACAAGCAGGAAGGAACCGACGACGACATCACCAGCATCTCGTCTGGCAGTGACCTACCCCCAGATCTTGTACCACTCCGAAT
>CAUZJR010000276.1:0-7335 GCA_963580005.1 Planctomycetota bacterium | reverse complement strand
ACCCTGGGCTGCATCATGATGCGGAAGTGTCACCTGAACACCTGCCCGGTCGGAATTGCGACGCAGGATCCTGAGTTGCGGAAGAAGTTCACCGGCAAGCCCGAGCACGTGGTCAACTACCTGTTCTTGGTGGCCGAGGAGGCTCGGCGGATCATGGCATCGCTGGGCTTTGTTTCGATCAACGAGATGGTTGGGCGTGTTGACGCGTTGGAGGTCAACGACGCGATCGATCACTGGAAGGCCCAGGGCGTGGATCTCTCGCTGGTGCTCGCCCCGGCGTCGAAACCTCACGAGGCGGTCGATGTCTACTGCACACGCGACCAGGATCATGGTCTCGCCGACGTCCTCGATCGGCGGCTGATCTCCGAGTGTGCCGCGGCGATCGAGGATGGCGAGGTGGTGCAACTGGAGTTGCCGATCATCAACACCGATCGCACCACCGGCACGATGCTCAGCCACGAGGTCTCCAAGCGTTGGGGTGCCGAGGGCCTGGCCGACGGGACGATCCAGCTGACGCTGTCGGGATCAGCCGGCCAGAGTTTCGGGGCCTGGCTGGCACCGGGCATCACCATGAAGCTGGTCGGCGACTCCAACGATTACATCGGCAAGGGGCTCTCGGGAGGCCGCATCATCGTGTCGCCTCCGGAGTCGAGCACATTTGCCGCCGAGGAGAACATCATCATCGGCAACGTGGCGTTGTACGGTGCGGTCAAGGGCGAGGCGTTTTTCCGAGGGGTGGCGGCCGAGAGGTTCTGTGTTCGCAACTCGGGTGCTCACGCCGTCATCGAGGGCGTGGGGGATCATGGCTGTGAGTACATGACCGGTGGCCGCGTGGTGATCCTGGGCGAGACCGGACGCAACTTCGCCGCCGGGATGTCGGGGGGGGTCGCCTACGTGTACGACCCGCAGGAAGACCTGCTGCCCCGCTGTAATCTCGAAATGGTCGCCCTGGAACGAGTTGAGGATGAGGCGGACGAGCTGGAACTGCGTGAGTTGATTGAGAAGCACCAGCGGTACACCGGGTCGGCGGTGGCCGAGAGGCTTCTCAGTGATTGGGGAGTCTCAGTCGGCCAGTTCCACAAGGTGATGCCGGTGGACTACAAGCGGGCGTTGGAGGAGATGTCTCGGCAAGCGACCGAGGAGCAGGCGATCGAGTCGCAGTGATCCTGGGAGAGGGGCTACGAGGCTCGAGGCGAACATTCGGCTGAAAGCAGGTTTGAAGCGAGGCGGACGACGATGGGGAAACCGACAGGTTTCATGGAATTCACACGCGAGGCGGCTCCGTACCGCGATCCGGTGGCCCGGGTGGGCGACTGGAGCGAGTTCGTCGAGCTGCCGGTGGTCGAGGACCTGGCCCGACAGGGGGCTCGCTGCATGGATTGCGGTGTGCCGTTTTGCCATACGGGCGGCATGATCGCCAACATGGCATCGGGTTGCCCGATCAACAACCTGATCCCGGAATGGAACGACCTGGTCTACAACGACCGCTGGCGTGATGCTCTGGACCGCCTGCACCAGACGAACAATTTCCCGGAATTCACAGGTCGGGTCTGTCCGGCGCCGTGCGAGGGTGCCTGCGTGCTGGGGATCACCGATCCGCCGGTGACGATCAAGAACATCGAGCAGGCGATTGTCGACCGGGGTTTCGCCGAGGGCTGGATCGTGGCCGAACCGCCTTCGACTCGGACCGGCCGCCGCGTGGCGGTGGTGGGTTCGGGACCGGCCGGATTGGCGTGTGCCGATCAGTTGAACAGGGCCGGTCACCTGGTGACGGTGTTCGAGCGTCACGATCGGGTGGGCGGCCTGTTGATGTACGGCATCCCGAACATGAAGCTCGAGAAGCAGTTCGTCGACCGTCGTGTCGGCTTGATGGCCGACGAGGGTGTCGAATTCCGGGTCGAGACCGAGATCGGCCGGGATGTGTCGGCCTCGTCACTTCGTGAGGACTTCGATGCGGTGGTGCTGTGTGTCGGGGCCACCCGTCCGCGTGACCTGCCGGTACCCGGCCGGGATCTGGCCGGTGTGCACTTTGCCATGGAATTCCTCCACGCCAATACCCGCAGCCTGCTCGATTCTGAACACGCCGACGGAAACTACATAGACGCCGCGGGCAAGAATGTGATCGTGATCGGTGGCGGGGATACCGGGACCGATTGCATTGGTACGGCCATGCGGCACGGCTGCCAGAACCTGGTCAATTTCGAGATCGTGCCCAGGCCGCCGGATGAGCGATCCGAGAACAACCCCTGGCCGCAGTGGCCGCGGATCTTCCGGGTCGATTACGGCCACGCCGAGGCGGCGGCGGCCTTTGGTGATGATCCCCGCGAGTTCTGTATCGAGACCGTGGAATTTCAGGGTGACCAGGCCGGGAGCCTGACGGGTTTGAAGACGGTCGAAGTCGACTGGAGTCAGCCTCAGGAAAACGGCCCGCCCTTCAGCCGGGTCGAGGGGAGCGAGAGGTTCTGGGAGGCGGACCTGGTCTTCCTGGCGATGGGGTTCCTGGGACCAGAGCAACTGCTGGTCGAGGAACTGGAGCTCGAGACTGACCCGCGTTCGAATCACCAGGCCGAATATGGCCAGTTCCAGACGTCCCTGGAGGGAGTCTTTTCGGCCGGGGACTGTCGCCGCGGCCAGAGCCTGGTCGTCTGGGCGATCGACGAGGGGCGTGGGGCGGCTCGTGAGTGTGACCGGTTCCTGATGGGCGAGTCACGGTTGCCGTGACGAGGTCAACCGCGGACCGCTCGCTCGCTATAGGATGCCCACCTCTTCGGCGGGCAGGACGTCGCGACTGACGTCCTGGACGAAGTCCGCCACGTCGATTGTCGGTGACGCAGCCGGAGTCTCGATGCTGCGGACGTTGACCCCCACGCCGGGGTTACGGATCAGCCACGGCAGCATGGCCAGGCTGGCCGAGAAGTATGTCGAATAGACCGGCAGTTCACGATCGGGGTTGGCCTCGATGTAATCATCCATCAACTCGCCCAGCGACGTGTGGGCCACTCGAGGGTGACGGTGATGGGGGCCGTGGACAAAGATGTCGAAGTTCAGGAACGACGTGAGCTTGGTCAACCAGTTGTGGCCGCGAACTGTGCGGGTGCCCAGCAACGGGTCGAAACTCGACATTCCCAGGTGCTCGGTGAACTTCCTCAGGGTCTGCAGGAACCCGGCCAGCGTCAGAGGGATAAGCCAGACCTCGAAGAATCCGATCCAACTGCCAGTCCAGGTCACCACTGCGGCTGTTGTCAGCCAGGCGGCGATCGCCGCGATGTACTCGAGACGAATGATCCGGCGCGAGGCTTCGGTGATGGGAGAGTCCTTGTGCCAGTAGATCCGCCCGTAGATGATCATCGCGCCGCAGAAGCCCAGCAGCAGGTCGAACAGCGCGAACGCACGGCGGAACCAGCGGCCGCGGGTCGGGTCGCTGTAGGGCCATAGTTCCCAGTCGTGCGGGCGATTCAGATAGGCGTGGTGCCTGATGTGCGTTTCACGATAGGCGGTGTAGGGGATCAGCATCGCCGTGCCGATGAGTCGGCCCAGGTGCTTGTTGAATCTGTTGTAGGCGCTGAGAGTCTGGTGGACGGTCTCGTGAAAGGCACTGGTCCAGCAGAAGATGAAGTAACTCAGCAGCAACGTGTACGCCACGTGCCACCAGAGATGAGCCACATGGGGGTCGGCGGTGGCCAGCCAGGTGGGGTACCCGACCGAAGGTTGACGCCAGACCACTTCCAGGATCAGCAGACCGAAGAGACCGAGTCGAACCGAGTTGAGGTTCCACTTGGTCGTCTTGGTCGCAAGAGCTTGCGACTCTTCAGGGGTGAACAGAGTATCTGCCGACACCGTGGAGACTCCGACGGTTTCAGTGCGTCTGAAGCAGGTAGCCGGGCATGCTCCGACAAAGCTCACCCGCCTTCCCAACCTATCCAAATTAACACTGAGAAAGACCGGTGGTCAACAACCTCTAGTCCCGAGCGAGTTGTGAGTCGGTCGGGGACGCCGGTTGTACGGATTGGGCGGATTCCATCGACAGACGGAGACGGTCGTTGTTAGTCTGAGTTGTCAGTTGGTCAGCGAGAGTCGACGGAGGCGTCGCATTGAAGTCGAGAGAGTGCCTGGGACGTCGCAGACTGCTGGGGCTGACTGCCGGCCTGGGGAGCCTGTCTCTGGCCGACTGCCTGTTCCTTGGGTCGTCGTCGCGAGCTGCCGCTCCGATTCGGGCGAAGAGTGCGATCCTGGTGTGGCTCTCGGGGGGGCCATCGCACCTGGAGACATTTGATCCGAAGCCCGAGGCCCCCGACGGGGCTGGCGGGCCTTTGGGGGCGATTGCGACAGCGATTCCCGGCGTATCGTTTTCGGCGACGTTGCCTCACCTGTCGGTGCAGGCCGATCGCCTGTCGATTCTCCGCACCTTGAATCACCTGCAGGGTGCTCACGAGCCGGGCCAGGCCTACATGATCAGCGGTCACCGGTTCCGTCCCGGTCACAATTTTCCGAGCGTGGGTTCGGTGGTGGGTCACCAGCGTCGGGGTCTCTCGTCTCGCAACGGCCTGCCCACCTACGTGGCTTTGCCCGACGAGTCGGTACGAGGAGGTGGCCACCTGGGTGCGGCGTGGAACCCGTTGTCGATTCCGGAGGATCCCAGCCGGGGTGACTTTCGCGTCACCGACCTGTTTCCGCCGGAGTCTCTAGATTCGACACGGGTCTCTCGTCGCCGCGTGCTGGCTCGCCTGGTCCGTTCACGGTTCTCGGCCGAGCGACCCAGCCCGGCTGCCGACGCAGTTGCTCGCTACACCGACCAGGCCTGGGACATCGTCAATTCGCCTCGTGCCCGGGCCGCGTTTGATCTGGGCCTGGAATCGGATCGCACCCGCGATCGGTACGGCCGTGCGGTGATGGGCCAGAGGCTGTTGCTGGCCCGTCGGCTGGTCGAGGCCCAGGTCCCCTTTGTCACGGTCAGTGCTCACGAGTGGGACGACCACCGCAACCTGGTCTCTCGACTCGGCCAGAAGCTGCCGGACGTCGATCGTGGCCTGTCGGCATTGATCGAGGATCTGGACTTGCGTGGTCTGCTCGAGACGACCGTGGTCCTGGTGACCGGCGAGTTCGGCCGGACACCGAAGTTCAACGAGAACGCCGGTCGGGACCACTGGGCCAATGCCTTCTCGGTGCTGATGGCAGGCGGCGGGATCAGCGGCGGTCGTGTGATTGGCAAGACAGACGCCCGAGCGGCCGAGCCCATCGATCGTCCCGTGACACCCGAGGAGCTCTACTTCACGCTCTACCACCAGTTGGGGATCGACGCCGAGCGATTTCTGCCATCCACCAGCGGACGCGACATCCCGATCCTGCGAGGGGGCAGCGTGATCGAGGAGTTGGTTTCGTGACCCGGCTCCTGGCGTTGTGCCTCGTTGCTGCATCGGCCGTCTCGGGTTTCGCCCGTGAGCCCTCGCCGTTGACCTCGCCACTGATCAACACGGTCGATCCTCCGGCACTGGTGATTGGCGGCCGCAGCACGATCCAGTTGGTAGGCAAGAACCTGGATGGTGCCACGCACCTGCTGCTGCCGTTTGACGCCACCGTGCGACTCGAGCCCGGTGGCACCGAGTCGACTCGATTTGTCATCGACGTGGCCAAGAGTGTTTCACCGGGTGTGTATCCGCTGCGGACATATGGTCCGGCGGGGATGTCGAACCTGCGACTGGTCTGCGTCGCCGCGGATCCGGTGATCCACACAAAGGCGGCGGGCAACGGGCGTTACCGTGGCGGTCGAATCGACCTGGCCAGCGCCAAGTCGGTCGGCTGGCCCTGTCGGATCGCCGGCGGTCGACTCAGCCAGGACATCGACCTGTTTCGCTTTCGGGTCGACGCCGGTCAGCGTCTGGTGTTCAGCACGCAGACTCGACGTCTGGGCCTGACACCGGATCCGGTGATCCGGTTGCGAGACTCACGGGGTCGGACGTTGGCCCTGGTGCACGACACGCCCACGCTGGCCAAGGATGAACGGCTCGATTACACCTTCGATCAAGCCGGTGAGTACCTGGTGGAATTGCAGTCCTTCGGAGTCGCCGGTTGGACGAACCACTACATCCTGAAGATCGGCCCACACCAGTACGCCCGCACGGTCTATCCGCTGGGGGGTCGCAGGGGTGAGACGATCGATGTGGAGGTGATCGGCCGAGACGGCAAAGTCAGCAGCCAGGAGGCCATGGTGCCGTCGGATCCGGTCGAGGACCGCTGGCGGTTGCCTCTGCCGGGTCACCCCGGTTCGTTGTCCTGGCCGATGGCCGCGGGTGAGTTTCCCGAGCGATACGAGTCGAAGATGCAGAAGGGTGCCGACGGCGACGTGATCGTTTCAAAGTGGCCGGTGACGATCAATGGCCGGATTGCGGCTACAGGTGAAGAGGACCGGTTCTGCCTGGCGGTACGACCCGGCCAGGTGATCCGCTGCCAGGTGGCCGCCTGGTACCTGGGCAGTGCGCTGGATGGCCTGCTGATGGCCTGGGATCCGGTGGGCAAGAAGTTGCTGGCCACGGGCGACGACCTGAGGTATCGGGCCAATGTGGACCCGGGCCTGGAATTCACAGTTCCGCCCAAAGTGACCAGCGTTGTGCTTTCGTTGCGCGACACGCTGGACCGGGGTGGCCGCGAGTTTCCCTATCGCCTGACGATTGAAGCGGGTGGTCCCGATTTCTTCCTGTGGATGGGTCGGCGGCAGAATCCGTTTGAGAATTCAGGATGGGCGAAGATGGATGCCAACGACACGGTGACAATTCCTCGCGGGGGCGAGGTGCGCGTGCGGGTGACTGCTCGGAGGAACCTGCCTGGCAAGCCACCCGACGATGGGTACTACAAGGGTCCGGTTCGAGGCTTCGCCGGAGCGATTCGCCTGAGTGTTGTGGGGTTGCCCAAGGGGGTGACGGTCAGCGGAGGTGAGATTGCTTCGGGGAGCAATTCTGGCGAGTTGACGTTTCGAGCCGACCCGCACCTGGACACGCTGAAGCCGTTTGCCGTGGCCGTGATCGGCGAGGCCACGCGACGGGATGGCACGCGACTGAGACGTGTCGCCGAGCGGATGCTCTATCTCAGCGATCCCCAGATGACTCACATGCCCTGGGAGTGGCGGTCGCGAAAACTGGTTGGCGTGGTGGTCTCTGGCGGGAGGCAGCCATGATGCGTTCAGTGGTGGTGCTGTTGCTGCTGGCCCCAGCGGCCATGTCGGCTCCTGAGACACGCCCGGTCAGCTTTACCAATGACGTGATGGCGGTGCTCGGTAAGGCGGGGTGCAATGCCGGTGCCTGCCACGGCCACAATTCGGGCAAGGCCGGCTTCAAGCTCAGC
>CAUZJR010000275.1:0-7363 GCA_963580005.1 Planctomycetota bacterium | reverse complement strand
CCTCGAGGCTGTGGCTGGGGATCAGGATGACGACGTCTGTGAGACTCATGGCCGTGTGCCGCTGGGCTGAGTGGGAATCGCCGCTGAGGGCGGGTATTGCTGCGGTGGGGGTGGGTGTGGGGTGGGCTGATTCGGATTGTGAGTGTAGTAGGAGGTTGGTTGGGGTCCAAGCGACTGCGTAGCATCGGGAAAAACGGCGGAACTCTATCGATTGTCCGGTCGTCGAAAGCTTCGAAGTCGGCGAACCTGTTCTGGTTGTCGGTTTCAATTGACCCGATGGAAAACCACATGATAGCCTTACGTTAGGATACGAGACTGAGATCCCCTCTGCGGCGTGCTTCGGGTGCAGTTCCCGGGCGTTTTTCTGCGGTGTGCTGCGGATGGGGGACGGGGAATTCATAAGACGGTGTGAGTGGGGCTCTGATGGCTGACAGCCAGGACGTATGGGGAATTGAGATTGGCCAGGCCGGCCTGAAGGCGGTGCATTTGCGTTACGCCGAGGCGGCCGACCAGGTGTTGGCCATGGGTCACCAGTACATCCCCCACCCCAAGATTCTCAGTCAGCCCGACGCGATCCCCGAGGAGTTGATCCCTCAGGCGATCGCCACGTTCCTGGAAGCCAACGACGTGCGAGGATCCCGGGTGGCGATCAGTCTACCGGGCCCGACGTCTCTGGCGCGGTTCATCAATCTGCCGCCGGTCGAGTCGAACAAGGTGGCCCAGATTGTCGAGTACGAGGCGAAGCAGCAGATCCCATTTGATCTCGACGACGTGATCTGGTCGTACCAGAAGATTTCCGGCAGCGTCGACGAAGACAGCGGCTACATGCTCAATGCCGAGGTCGGCCTGTTCGCGATGAAGCGGGACCAGGTCTACGAGACGCTTCAGCCGTTTCTGGACGCGGGCATCGAGGTCGATCTCGTCCAGATTGCACCTCTGGCGCTGTACAACTTCGTCTGCTACGACCAGATGGGGGTACGGGTCGAGGACGACCCGGATGACTTCGAAGAGCACACGATCGTGCTGGACATGGGGACCGACAACACGACGCTGTTGATCACCAACGGTGCGAAGATCTGGATCCGCAACGTCCCTCTGGGCGGCAACCATTTCACTCGCGCGTTGACCAAGGAAATGAAGCTGACCTTTACGAAGGCCGAGCATCTGAAGTGTCATGCGACGAAGTCCGAGGATCCTCGGGCGGTCTTCCAGGCCTTGCGTCCGGTATTCAACGAGTACGTTTCCGAGATCCAGCGTTCGATCGGGTACTTTTCGAGTGTCAATCGTGACGCGAAGATCGTGCGGGTGCTGGGTTGCGGAAATGGTTTCAAGCTGGCTGGCCTGCAGAAGTTTTTGCAGCAGAGCCTGCAGTACGACGTCGAGCGGGTCGAGTCGTTGAAGGGGGTGATCGGCGAGAAGGTCCTCAACTCGGACGAATTCCAGGACAACGTGCTGACGTTCGCGGTGCCGTTGGGCCTGGCGCTTCAGAGCCTGGGCGTGACCCGCGTGCACACCACGTTGTTGCCCGGCGAGATCAAGACGGCGCGGTTGATCCGCCAGAAGAAGCCCTGGGCGGTGATTGCGGCATCGATCCTGCTGGTCGGACTGGCCGTCGACGTGTTTCCTCGAGGCTGTGTCGATCGCTCGGTCCGCGACCTGGCGGTGGTGGCAGCGTCCAAGGCCAGCGACAAGGCCTACAGCGAGATCACCAACACCCAGGGCAGCTACGATACCCTGGTCGGAGAATTCGACGGCGAACAACTCAGGCAGCAGACCCTGCGAGGCGGTTCGGAGCGAGCCGAGTTGATCCCCGAGGTGTTCCGGGCGATCAACGAGTGCCTGCCTCGTGAGGTGGGCAACCAGAAGGACATCCAGAGCCTGGTCCGCCGCAACCGCATCCACATTTCCTACATGGTCCACAAGCGTCACGGGGACCTGAAGACCGGCTGGTTCGACAAGGTGCTGGGGACCCGCGACGGAAGAGACTACATGGATCTGACCGAGCGGGCCACGGCTCCCACCGGGAGCGGTTACGTGTTCACGATGATCGGCGAGCATTACCACAAGGGCCAGGACGAAACCGACCAGTTGCAGTTCTACGTGGCCAATACGCTGCTGAAGAACCTGCGTCGGCCGAAGCTCAAGACCCTGGGCATCTCGCATGCGACCCTGACCCAGGTCGACCGCAAGATCGTGAACTACGATCCGACCGGCCGGGTCAAGATGAGCGATGCGGGTGGCTCGGGATCTGGTACAGGCGGGCCGATGTTTGGAGCCGTCGGAGCGGCTTCATCGGCCAACGCCAAGAAAGCCGCAAAGGACGTCAAGTTCGAAAAGGTCGACAAGACCACCTTCAAGCTCGAATTCGTCTGGAAACCGACTCCATTGAGTCAACGAACAGCGGCGGTGCAGGCACCCGCCGATGGAGGCCAACCGGGTACCGCGACTCCGGGAACTCCCACGCCACCCTCGACACAACCGGCCACGACCCCGCCAACGGGGACGGGGGCATTCTGAGCGACCCGCGCGGTCTTCCGAGGAAATTCATAATGGCCAGAGGCTGGCAGAGATCCGATTGACTAGAATAACCCCCATACGCCTGTGCACCACACGGACGTAAGCCCCAAGCCCCTTGCGGGGAATCGACGAGGACGATCATGGATAAGTTGCAACCGATACTGGCCCACAAGTTCTGGATGCTGTTTGTCACGGTGTTGATCGTGGCGGTGCTGGGCTGGAGCAGTGGGACGGGTGCATTGACCGATGGGATCGAGGGCGAGAAGACGAAACTCGAGGGGTCCTTCAAGAAGATCGACGGCCTGGCTTCTACGGCTGGCGAGAAGAACGACGCGTGGATTGACGAGTTGACCAAGATCAACGCGAGCATGTCGTCACGAACGAGGGTGGCTGCGTCGCAGTTGTGGGACGGACAGAAGCAGTTGAAGACCTGGCCGATCCGGATCGCGCGGCGGGCCCCGGAGTTTTTCTGTCTCGAGGATGTGACGACGGTTCTCGAGTCGCCTGGTGGCAACGCGAACGTGATTCGCACGTTCTACAAGTTGGATTACGAGCGGGAGCTGGATCGAGTCTGGATGCTGGTCGAGCCCGAGGGTGCTCCTCAGGGTCCGCGGAAGGTGCGATTTCCTCGCAGGAATCTCCCCACCCCGGCCCGTTATCCCTGGCAGTCAGTTGATCCGTCGATCGAGGAGATCTATTCGGCGCAGGAGGACCTGTGGCTGGTTTCGTCGCTTTTGACTGCGATCCGCGAGGTGAACTCGGGGACGGTCTCGGTGGTCGATTCGCATGTGAAGGAACTGCAGTTGATCCAGTTGTTCCGTGGTGCGCGGTTGACCGATGGAGCCAGCGGCAGCGAAGGTGGAGCGGCTGGTGGTCCCGGTGGCGCGGCTGGTGCAGGTGGAGTTCCTGGCGGCGGCGGCGCAGCGGGAGGGCCTCCCGCGGGTGGTCCGACTGGTGTCTCGGCCGGAGTCGGCGGTGCCAGTGGCGGTACGATGGCGGGGATGGAAGGTGGCGGAGGCGGCCAGGCATCAGGTGACCAGTTCAGTATCGCGGTCGATTTTGCACTCACCGAGGAATTCAGCGGTGTGCTGATTGCCGGCGGCGAGGCCAACCAGGACGGCGGCGGTTCGATGGGCGGCGGTGGCGGCGGTCCGATGGGCGGCGGCGGTTCTCCGATGGGTGGCGGAGGTGGTGGTCCGATGGGGGCCGGTGGTCCTGGTGGCGGCGCCGCGGCAGGCGGTTCGGAGGCCGCGACTCCTCAGAAGTACTACTGTGAAGACTCCGAGTTCCGCCGCACCCGCGGTTTCAAGCTCAAACTGGTCGTCGATCACCGCAAGCTGCCCGAATTGCTCGCAGCACTCAGCCGCTCGCCATGGCCGATCGAGATTGTTCACGTCAACCAGGGACCCTCACCCACCACGATTTACCATCCCTCCGAAGCCTCCGCCGGTGATGAAGGCGATCCGATGGGCGGCGGTGGCGGCGGATTCCCCGGCGGTGCAGGTGGGACCCCGATGGGTGGTGGCGGTGCCGGTGGAGGGACCCCGATGGGCGGTGCCGGTGGAGGGACCCCGATGGGCGGTGCCGGTGGAGGGACCCCGATGGGCGGTGCCGGTGGAGGGACCCCGATGGGCGGCGGTTTTGGAGGAGGTGGTGGTGGAGCGGGAGCGGCCAGCGTGGGTCTCGAGGCTCCAGGATCAGGCGGCGGCAGGCCGATGGGTGGTGGAGGTTTTGGAGGTGCTGGTGGTTTCCAGGGCGCAGGAGCCGCGATGCCGTCGACGAGTGGATTGGCCAACGTCAACGTGGTCCCCACCGAGAATCCTCACCTGGCCACCGTGGTCATCGTTGGCCTGATGACCCTGTACAAGAAGCCCGCGGCCGATCCCAACGCACCGGTTGATGCCGACGGCAACCCGATCACAAACCCGGTGGCCTCGCCCACAACGGCTCCCGCTGCCACGCCCCCCGCGGCTACACCCGGTACGCCCCCCGCGGCTACACCCGGTACGGCACCCGCGGCTGCACCCGGCACGGCACCCGGCACGGCCCCCGCGGCTACACCTCCAGCGAACACACCTCCAGCGAACACACCTCCAGCGAACACACCTCCAGCGAACACACCTCCAGCGAACACACCTCCTCGATCGCAGCCGGGCGCGAATCCCGGTCGTTGAGTCGATCGACAGACTGATCGAGATGGCAAGTTGACCCATCACCTGAAACAGGACGAACACTCGGCAGGTCCTTGCGGCCTGTTCCGGGATGGTCCGGGATGTTCCTGGAGCATCGAGAGTCATCAAGTACAAAGAGACACGTTACGGCCTTGAGTCCTGGTGATCGATCGCATCGCCAGTCGTCATTTTGAGGGGCCAGGGAAAGAGAGACAGGAACATGGCTGGAAAAATCAAACCCGAGCAACTCGTTCAGATGGGCTTGGCCCACATCGAGAAGGTGATCCTGACAGGCGTCGGCCTGTTTGTACTCTACGTGTTGATCTACCAGCCGCTGATGGGTAATTCGGGCAAGTGGTCAGTCTTTGCGACTCACCCGAACGATTTCCAGACCAAGGTCGATGCGGCCCAGGTGGCTCATACAAATGCCCGTTGGACCGAGGCGAAGGAGAAGGCGGCGTTCGAGGGTTTGGCCGACGTGCGAGCGGCGGTGAGTGCTCAGAAGAACCAGATCGATGTGGCGCGGTTCGAGTACGTGACCCCGTTCCATTTTCCGCCCTATGAGAAGAAGGACCGGGACCGCAATCCCGTGTTGCTGCCGGTGATCGACGTACTGGCCGACGCCAGCCAGGCGATCATGCGGCCGACACCGACTGACGAGGATGCAGACGAGGAGTTGGAGGCTGGAGGTGACGAGAAGGTGGCCGGTCGGATCGTCGGCCAGCCGGGTGCTCCGCGGGTCGGACGCCCCAAGAGTTCCGTGGCACCTCGCAAGAAGCGGCAGGCAGGCGGGGGCAATTTTGGTTCCAATGCTGGTGGCGGCCCGATGGGTGGTGGCGGCCCGATGGGTGGTGGCGGAGCGGGCTCGGCTCAGGTCGGTGGCGGCGGTGCAGGCGGTGGGGCTCCGATGGACCCGATGGGTGCCCAGATCGGTGGCCAGAATGGTCCGATGGGTGGTGGCGGAGGCGGATCGGTCTACAACGCCAAGGAGCGAGTCGGGACTCCGCATGGGTACAACTTCGTCTCGATCCGCGGCCTCGTGATGCTCAAGAACCAGGCCGAGCAGTTCCAGCGGGCCCTGAACCTCGACACGCTCTCGGAAGCACTCGAACGTCTCGAGATCATCGACTTCGAGCTCGAACGCCAGACCGCCGCGGCGGGGGCGAACCCGTGGAGTGCAGCGTGGCAGAAAGTCAATCTCCAGGCCGCCCGCGACATCGTGCTCTCGGTCGAATGGGAAGCCGACGTGGTGTCGTCGGACCTGACCGACCAGGTGGTCAGCATGCCGTTGCCGCGGCGTGAGGCGGGCGAGTGGGACTGGTTCGGGACACATCCGCGTCTGAGGCTGCTGTCGTCGGAGGCACGTGAGCGACAGGTGCTCGAGAATGAGAAGGCGTTGAAGGAGTCTCAGAATCAGAAGACCTCGGCCAAGCAGCGACGTTCCAAGGGTGGCTTCGCAGCCTTTCAGCACGACATCCGCGGCATCCGTGGCAAGGTGATGCAGGGGGCGGCGGGCAACAAGATCAGCGAAGATGCGACCAAGGAGATGGGCCAGAAGGGGTTCCAGGGCTTCACCGGTCAGTTTTCCGGGATCAACGGCGGTGGCCAGCGTGGCGCCGACCAGTTCCAGGCCAGCCTCTCGGGGCAGGTCCTGCTGTTTCGATATCTCGACTTCGACGTGGTTCCCGGCAACGCCTATCGCTACCGCGTGCGGCTGGTGCTGAGGAATCCGAATTACGAGAAGCCACCTTCGATGTTGCACGAGTCGGCCGTGGCGTTGGCCGACCAGGAAACCCTGTCGACTCCCTGGAGTGCACCCAGTGGAGTCTGGAACGTCCGCCGCCAGGCGGTGGTCCCAGGCTCGGCCGTCATCCGACGCTCGGTGCGGTATTTCCTGACCCGCGTCTTGCCCGAACGCCGCAGCACACCTGGCATGGCCGATTTCAACGTTTACCAGTGGTATCCCGCTGCCGGCACCGACGTCAACGGGAAGATCAAGGCCCAGTTCGGACAGTTCATTTCCACCGAACTCGACACGCTGGTGTTGCGGCCTGCTGAGGAGACGTTCGAGGAGGAGAGTGTCAACCTGCAGACCGGGGACGTGCTGCTGGACATTCATACCCCGATGTCGCTCGACGAGTCGGATCATCCGGACCTGCCGATCGGAGCGCTCAAGAAGCGCCGCGAGATCCAGGTGGCTTCATCGGGAGCCCTGGTGGTCAATCGCTACGGGCAATTGGTTTCGCATAGTCGCAGTCCCCTGGAACTCAATCGCGAGCAGGGCGAGGTGCAGCAATTGGCCTACGACCGTCGGCCCTGGCAGGACCTGCTGAACAAGAAGAAGCCCGGCGCGGCCAACTCGAACTCCGGTTTCCAGTTCAGTGGCGGCGAGGCCAACTCGAACGGGGCCGGTGGCAAGGGAGACGAGGGCAAGAAGAAGGGCAAGGGACGCCGCAAGAAGAACCCGATCCGACGCAACAACGCCTACGGTGGTGGTGGCGGTGGCGGTGGCGGCGGCATGGGCGGTGGTATGGGTGGTGGTATGCCCGGCATGGGCGGTGGTGGCATGCCCGGCATGGGCGGTGGCGGTGGCGCCATGCCCGGCATGGGCGGCGGCGGTGGCGGCGGCCCGATGGGTGGTGGAGGCGGCGGCCCGATGGGTGGTGGTGGCGGTG
>CAUZJR010000274.1:0-7421 GCA_963580005.1 Planctomycetota bacterium | reverse complement strand
CGGCCACTTCCCGCAGACTCTCCTTGCCGTGATCCCATTCCTCCTGCGTCGGCATCGCTCCAGAGAACTCCCCCAGAGCCGAATGGAACGGCCCGCACAGCATCTCGACTCCAGCCAGCCGACACATGTCCACCGCGCTGCACAGTCGGGTCACGGCCTCGGCCCGGATCGACGGGTCGGCCGAAATCGGATTGGCGTCGGGAGTCGAAACCGTGACCGCCGTCCGACCCAGGCCCAGCTCATCAAGCCTGCCGCCCAATCGCTCGAACGCAGCCGCGTCGTGCTCGAAAATCGGAACCTCGACCCCGTCGTAGCCGATCTCCTTGATCTGATCCAGGATCCCGTCGTGCGACTCGTCGACCGCGGTGGCCCACAACAGCAGGTTCATTCCGTATTTCATGTCACTCGGTCCTTTCCTCGGTTGACTCTTCGGCCCGCTCGCCAAACGGGACTGGGTCCGGAGGCGCCCAGCCCAGTAGTTCCTCGACACGCGGTTCGACCAGCTCGCGACCCCGCTCGATCACCTCGAGCACGCCGTCGGGCAGAGCAGCCAGTTTGATTCGCGACATGACCTGATTCAAGCGATACAGCAATCGTGACGGATCAACATAGTCGCCCAGGAACCGCCGTTCGCGGAACTGCACGATCATCTCAGCCAATCGCCCGGTGGGGCCACCACGGGCCATCCCGTTTACCACCCGCTGTACCACCTCCACATCAACACGCCCCAGGGCCTCGTAGTACTGTTCGAGTCGCCCGGGATCCCGGTCGATCAGTACTCCGTCGAGCACCAACTCGCAGGTGATGTGTCCCAGCACACCGGGTCGGTACTCCGGACCCTCGGGCAACCGGTCACGAAACGCGACTGCCAGCGTCCCCGAAATCTCGGTGAACGCCCGGCAGCGATGGAAGTACTGGTCGTCGTCCAGGTGCTGCAGTGTCCCGGCAGCCACCTCGGCCAACTTAGAACCGCTCCCGTCGACAAACGGCGACACCAGCCGATGCCGCATTCTCATCCGACGATCCACGACACTCAGCCAGTCGGGCACCGCCGTCCCGGCCAGGAACCACGGCCTCTCGACAAAACGAAGTCCATGCGCGAAGTAATTCACCGTGACCCCCGTTGATGTTCCCCGGGTCATTGTGGACAATTTGGCCTCCGTTTCCACACAACACCACACTCGCCTGCCGACCCCGACCGATTCCGACTGAACGTGTCTGAGAGTGTCTGATCATGCCCGACCAGGATCTCAATCTGATCGTGCTGGCACGCGACCAGGGACCCCGAGTCCAGGACGCGTGGTCTGAGCTCTCGGAGTTCCTCGAGCAGCAAGAGGGTGTCGAGGTGGTGGCCGCGGCGGTGACCGAGGACCTCGAGGAGAATCCTCCCGAGGCGGACCTGGTGGTGGTGCTGGGCGGCGATGGAGCGATCCTGCGGGCCTGCCGCCAACTCGCCGCCACGCAGCGGCCGATCCTCGGAGTCAATCTCGGCCGACTCGGCTTCCTCGCCGATCTCTCGGTCGAACAGTTTCGCGACAACCTGCCGGCGATCCGGGACCGGCAGTACCGAATCATCGAGCACCTGATGTTCGAGTGTCATCACGAGTCGGCCTCGGGAGAGACCGAGATCATCACCGGGCTCAACGAAGTGGCACTCTCGGCCGGAGCCAGCCTGACGATGCTTGATGTGCGGCTCGAGATCGACGGCGAGGAGGTGACCACTTTCAGCGGCGACGGCGTGATCATCAGCTCCCCGGTCGGCTCGACCGCACACAGCCTCTCCGCCGGAGGACCCATCCTCAGGCAAGACCTGCAGGCCTTTGTCGTCACCCCGCTCAATCCGCACACGCTCAACAACAGGCCGCTGGTCGATCGAGCCGATCGGAAGTACACGTTGAAGATGGACGAGGCTCCCGAGGGTGTGACCCTGGTCGTCGATGGCCAGGTCCGCCGCCCGTTTGACTCCGGCGATGTGATCCACGTGGTCCGCTCCGAACTCGCCTTCCAACTCGCCCGGATCCCCGGCCACAGCTATTACTCGGCACTCAGAAACAAGCTGGGCTGGAGTGGGCATGTGCGAGGGCAGGGGCGCTGAATCCTCTCCGATTCGGCTCCCAACGATCCGACTGATCTGCTACCGTCCCGCGCCGATCGTCCGCGCGGAGCCCGTTGGCCATGCTCTCTCATACTCGTACTCTTCCAGTTCTCCTGGTCCTCGTCTCTCTGTTGGCCCGTGGAGTGACCGCGGCAGACAAGCCCTCTGCCAAGCCCTCTGCCGAGAAATCGACCACCTGGACACTCGCCTTCAAGTTCAAGGCCGACCAGACGGTTCACTACCAGGACACGTTCCAGAGCACGATTCGGCTGCAAAAGGGCGAGAAGAAGGTTCGGATTCTGAACAACCGCGAGAGCGAAAAGCACTACCGGGTACTCTCGGTCGACATGAAGGGTCAGGGCCTGCTCGAAACGGTCATCGACCACGTCAAGATCCACGCTCAGCAGGGCGAGGAACCGGCGATCAGGATCGACAGCAACAACAAGCTGGATGAGTGCCCCGCCGACTTCAGGCCCCTGCTGGCAACCGTCGGCCGTCCCATCGCCCGCAGTCGCTGTGCCACCTCCGGCCAACTGGTCCGGGTCCTCTCAATCAGCAAAGCCTGGCTCAAGGCCAACCCGGGCAACTCGAATCAGTCACTGGCCAAGACTCTGCAGAAGCAGGGATTCCTGGTCCCGCTGCCCGACAAGCCGGTGGCGGTCGGGGCAACCTGGGACGAGCCGCTGGAGGCCACGACGGCCGACGAAGTCGGCAAGCGCCACAAGATCTCGCTGAAAAAGATCTATTCGCTCGAGAAGGTCGAAAACGGCCGGGCGACGATTACCTGGAAAACCGTCCGCCTCACACCCATCACCAACCCCCGGCTGCTGGCTCAGTTGATCCAGCTCATTTCCACCGGTGAGGTCGTACTGGACATCGACCGTGGCCTTGTGGTTTCCAAGACGAGCCAGATCGACCAGACCCTGGTCGGCCCCTTCGGAGCCGACACGCTGATGACGGCTCAGACCAAACACGAACTCGTACTCAAGGAGGGCAATTGACGGCGGGGGGGTTGTCATTAAAATGACACCGGGTGGCCTTGGTCTCCGGCTGCGGTGGGCTGTCCTGCGGTGTCAACAGGCCGATTGTGTCGCTTCTCATGAAACGCAAGCCTCTATCAGAGTCTGTCGCTGCACTCCTGGCCGCCGCTCAGCGTGTGGCGAAGGAGACCGATGCGGCGGCGATCGTGATGCTGGCCGAATTGCCCTACGACTTTGCCGAGATCCGCAAGAAACTGCAACGGTTGCGATTGCTGGTGGCCAGTGATCGCCCCGAAGTGCAGCGGGCCGCCACCGCCGACGAGGTCGACCTCGTCCAGCTCGGCTCATCCTCCCGCACACGGCAGGTCCAGGTCAGCCAGGCCCTGATCGAAGCGATTGCCGACGAGCATCTCGAGAGCGGCGACACGATCGTGGCGCTGTATTCGGGTTACGAGCGAGACACGATCGACTCGCTCTCGGTCATCAGTCTCCGAGATCATCTCGCCCGCCTGACCGCTCGCGACCTGCAGCGGCTGGAAACCAAGGTCCCGCTCGAAACACTCAGACTGGTCGTCGACCTCGCGGTGGAGATCGGCCGCGAGGGCCGTGAGGGCAAGGCGGTGGGGACGATGTTTGTGGTCGGCAGCCACCGCAAGGTCCTGCCACTCTCGCGAGAAGGAGTCCACGACAACTTCCGCGGTTACCCTCAGAGAGAACGCGAACTCCGCAACCCGCGAGTCCGCGAGAGCGTCAAGGAGATCGCCCAACTGGATGGGGCCTTCATTGTTTCCAGCGAGGGAGTCGTCCAGTCGGCCGGCCGCATCCTGGTCGCCCCGGCACGCGGCCTGACACTCTCGAAGGGACTCGGAGCCCGCCACTGGGCAGCCGCGGCGATCACCAAGACCACGCCGGCGGTCGCCATCACCGTCTCGGAATCCAACGGCACCGTGCGGATCTTCCAGGACGGAAGTGTCATGCTGCGGATCGAGCCGATGGATCGAGCCATGACCTGGCACGACGTCGAAACCGAACCCGCACCGGCTCCCGGTGACTAGCAGGCGACTCGAAGGCACTATGGCACCAGAGTCGTGGTGCCTGCGGCGAAAACGTCTAGGAGACATACCGGCGATGTGGTACGTTTCCGCCCATTGGAAGGAATCAATCCGGCGATCGGTGGCGAAACGTTCGCGCACCGATTAACGGACCTGCTGCTTGGCCCATTCGGGAAAGGACTCCCATGCTCCGTGGTCTCACCATCTTCACCGCTCTTCTTGGCGTCGTTCTCCTGGGTACCTTCGTGGCCCTGCAGGTGAACCGCAGCTTCAACGAGGAATCGACCGAGGATCCGGTCGAGATTGATGCCGACGTAGAGGATCTCAGCAACGAAGAACTCGACCTGGGCGAATCCGAACCGCTGGGAACCGAGGAGACTGACGAACCGCTGTTGGACCAGCCCTACCCGACAGCGGCTCCGCCGGCCACCACCTCGCTGGACCCCGCGTTGCCGCGCCGTCCCATCGACTTTGACCCGCCACCACTGGACAGTCCCCCCCGCTCGCTTTCGTCCGAATCCACTGCCATCCCCATCTCCCGCTCAGCCGCCTCGCCACCATCACTTGCAGCGGAAGTCCCCATCGGAGCCGAACCGACTCCCCCGCTGGAGTCCGCCACGTCCTTCCCCGCGCCTCCCTCTCTGGAACCGCCGGTTTCAGACCCCCCGCCGACAGTTTCAGCAGCAGGCAGCGATGGAAGTCCCGGGATCACCATCGCCGGGCCGCCCGCCGCCTCCGCGGCCGCTGCACCCATAGCGATCCAGCCGGCAGCCGCCGATCTGAACGTGCCACTAACCAGCGAGCCCGCTCCAGCGGCGAACAACCCCCGAGTCATCGACCTGCCGCAGCCTCCGGCACTCTCAGGAAGTGATCTGCCCGAGAGACCCGCTGTGATCAAACCCGGTGCCGCCCAACCGGCATCTCTAGCCCCGCTGGCCACTTCGGCAGCCGACCCGCTGCTGGGCTCCGGGACCGTCGACCTCAAAGCCCCCCAGGGCCTGCAGCAACCTCAACTGCAAATCACCAAGACATTTCCGGCAACAGGAGCCATCGGAGAACCCCTGATCTACACCATCCGGATCCGAAACTCCGGAGTCACAAGCGCTCACGACGTGGTGCTAGAGGACCCGATCCCGCAAGGCGCCAAGTTGACCGGAACCGTCCCGCAAGCCGAGCTCGACTCGGGCCGGCTCACCTGGACGCTGGGAACGATGAAGCCAGGTTCCGAACACAAGATCATGGTCCGCGTGGTCCCGACCCGCGCCGGCGACCTGGGCAGTACCGCCACGGTGCGTTTCGCCAGCAAAGCAGCCGCATCCACGCGAATTGCCGCAGCAAACACCGCAGCAAACACCGCAGCAAACCCAGCCACCCCCCAAACCACCCCCGCTGCAGCCTCAGCAGCCAGGAAGACCGGAGTCACGTTGGATGTGACGGCCCCGTCGGAAGCCACCGTGGGCGATGTGCTCACGCTGAAGTTCACTCTCACCAACCACACCCGGCTGCCTCGCAGCGGCATCGTACTCCGCAATAAGATCCCCGCGCAGCTTGGGCATCCCTCCGGCACCGATCTCGAGTACCCTCTGCCGACGCTGCCGCCTGGAGGCAGCAAGGTGATCATGCTGCAGGTGACTGCCAAGGCCCAGGGCCAGGCCGTCAACCGCGCCACGCTCGCTTCGGGCGAGACGTTGATCGCAAGCGATCAGGACACGATTCGCATCGGAACTCCCCAGCCGCTGAAGATCGAGCAAACCCTCCCGGCCCAGGCTTCCGTCGGTAGCACAACCTCGCTGAAAACGGTCATCACCAACACGGCCCCGAACCCCTCGGAAGCCGTCACCCTCTCTCAGACTCTGGCCCCCGGTCTCGATTTCCTCTCCGCCAGCGGCACCGGTCAGTACGACCCGGTCAACGGCCGCATCACCTGGCAGCTCCCGTCGCTGCAGCCGGGTGCCCGGGCGACATTTTCAACCACGGTGCGATCCAGGCAGGTCGGCAAGAAACTCACCAGCCTGGTCCGTCTCACCTCGGGAACCCGGACCCTGGCCACGTCGTCCGAGTCGCTGCAGGCGGTCGGTTTTGCAGCTCCGTCGATGGACATCACCGGAGTCCAGGCCCCCGCAGCGACAGGCCGTAACTTCGACATCACCTACCGGCTGTCCAACCGCGGCACCGCGGCGGTAACCGGAGGTCAGCTGCGAATCAAACTGCCGCCCACGCTGGAGCTGATCAAGGTGACCGGCGGAACCAGGGCTGCTGGAGACAAGTCTGCCAACCTGGTGATCATTCCCAAGACGGCGACCATCAACGGAGGTGACACCCAGTCGATCGTCATCACGTTGCGGGCGGCCAATGCCGGGCAAGTGCTGCTGCAGTCGTCGTTTGCCTGCAAACAACTGGGTCAGCCGCTGGTTCGGACCGATGCCATCACGACGCTTCCCGGTGCCGTCGCACCGTGATCGAACCGATGCCCGAGCCGACTCGTGACATTCTCGAAACGTTCGAGAATCCCTACCCCGATCGCGACTACGTGATCGAGTCGGTCTGCCCGGAATTCACGTCGATGTGCCCCAAGACCGGCCAGCCCGACTTCGGCACTCTCTCGATCTCCTACATCGCCGCTGCAGCGTGCTACGAGTTGAAGTCCCTGAAGCTCTATCTCCAGCAGTACCGCAACCACGGAGCGTTCTACGAGAACGTCACCAACAGGATCCTCGACGATCTGGTTGCGGCCACTTCGCCGCGCTGGATGGCAATCGTGGCCGAGTTCACTGCTCGAGGCGGCATCACGACGACCGTGACCGCCGAGTACGACGGCCCGGACGACGACGAGGCAGCCGATTCGAGCCCCGAATAGAGGGTCGCGGGACGTCTCGAGGCGCGGCTTGACAGATCCGCGACCGGTCGACTACAAGGATTGGGTCCCGCCGAGGGACACCAGCGGCCCCCTTCGTCTAGTGGCCTAGGATTCTGGATTCTCAGTCCAGCGACACGGGTTCAAATCCCGTAGGGGGTACTCGAGCAGGCGGTCGGCATCCAGCGGCCGCCTGATTTCTTGCGCCCCCCAGGGACTGGGCCGAGGGTCTACTCGTCGGCTGGGGGGGCAACCCGATTCCAGTCTTGACGCACCTGCTGAGCGGTCAGGGGGTTGACCATCGCAGCGGTGGCGATGTGGACCGCTTCGGCTCCCGCGTCCAGATAGGCCCGGACGTCAGAGGCACTCGAGGCACCGCCCACGCCCACCAACGACAGGCCCAGCCCGGCTTGATCAACCAGCCCCGCAAACATGCGAGT
>CAUZJR010000273.1:0-7441 GCA_963580005.1 Planctomycetota bacterium | reverse complement strand
AGGACCGGGACATCCCGGTTGGCAACACTCCCGGCTGCCTGGACGCGGCAACCGCCGACATGACGATGGCCTTGGTGATGGCCGTCGGCCGCAACCTGCGGATCGGTGATCTCTACGCACGCGGTTCCGAGTTCCTGCATTACGACCCGTCGATTCTGATCGGACAGGAGATCACCGGCAGCACGCTGGGGATCATCGGCATGGGTCGGATCGGCAAGGAGGTGGCACGGCGGGCTGCCGGGTTCGACATGACCGTGCTCTACCACAACCGCAACCGGGACGAGGCGGCGGAGGCGGAGCTGGGCGTGCGTTTCGCGACGCGGGACGAGCTGTTGGCGACCAGCGATTTCGTGGCACTCAACTGCCCGCTGTCGGACGAGACGACCGGGATGATCGGGCCGGCCGAATTCGAGACGATGAAGACTTCGGCGTTCCTGGTGAACATGGCTCGCGGGCCGGTGGTCCAGACCGACGCGTTATACACTGCGCTGACGACCGGCCAGATCCGCGGAGCGGCCCTGGACGTGACCGATCCCGAGCCGTTGCCTCGAGACCATCCGTTGCTGGATGTCGAGAACGTGATCATCCTGCCTCACCTGGGAAGTGCATCGAACCGGGCCCGCGAGATGATGATGAACATGTCGATCGAGAACCTCGAAGCGGGCTTGGCCGGCGAAGAGTTGCCCTACCGGATCCGGCCGTAGGCAATCTCCCATGCAAATCTGGCCCTATCTGCCTCGCCTGGACACCAACGCGCCGTCGATCGAGGCGGTGATCAAGCGTGACCCCGAGGATTTCGTGGTCGAGGAAGTGGCGGCGTACGAGCCGTGCGGCGAGGGGGACCACCTGTTTCTGTGGATCCAGAAACGAGACATCTCGGCCGAGGGGCTGCTGCAGCACCTCTCCGCCACGCTGAAGATCTCGACCCGCGACATCGGTGCCGCGGGCATGAAGGACCGTCGGGCGATCACACGCCAGTGGGTCTCGGTCCCGGCCTCAGCCGAGTCGCAACTGGATCGTGTCGAGACCGCGGCGGTGCAGGTGCTGAAGTCGGCACGTCACCGCAACAAGCTGAAGACGGGTCACCTGGTGGCGAACCGGTTCGAGATCCACGTGCGGGGCATTGCCAAGCCGTTGCGTGACGAGGTCTGCGAATCGGCAGCCCGGGTCGCTGCGGCTGGATTTCCCAATTACTTCGGGCCGCAACGGTTCGGCCACGGCGGCCAGACCGCAACCCAGGGCTTCGACCTGCTCAAGGGACAGCTCCGCACCAACCAGATCCCTCGCCAACGCCGCCGCTTTCTGATCCGACTGTGCATCTCGGCCGCCCAGGCCATGGTCTTCAACAGCGTGCTGGGTAACCGGATCGCCGAGGGCCGGATCAAGACTGTGACCGTCGGCGACGTGCTGCAGAAGATCGAATCGGGAGGGATGTTCGTCTGCGAGAATGCCGGGGTGGACCAGTCGCGACTGGAGGCGGGCGAGGTGGCTTTGACCGGCCCGATGCATGGGCCGAAGATGCGGCGGGCCGAGGGTGATGCGGCGAAGTGGGACGAAGCGGGGTTGGCGAGGTGGGAGTTGACCGACGAGCAGTTCGCCGAGTTCTCGCGGGTGGCTCATGGCACTCGCCGCCGGCTGATGGTGGCCGCCGAGGACCTGGAGACCGAACCGGCCACAGGAGGCGTGAAGCTGAAGGTGACGCTTCCTTCCGGCGTCTACGCCACCGTGCTGTTGCGCGAAGTGCTGGGCCTGGAGAGCTAGTGGCCACACCCGAGTGATCAATAGGTCGACCGTCGACCGTGACGGTGCCGCTGGTATTGTCTGCGAACGTGTGGACCACGCTGCTGATCCCCGTGCCGAGCAGTTCCAGACGGTCGGTGCCACCCCCGCTGGTCGCGTCGAAGGACAGGTCACCTGCTGGCAGCGGGCTGCCTGAGGAGAAGTCGATCAGGATCGTGTCATCGTTGGCGGTGCCGTTGGCCAGCACCGTGAATGATACTCCGGGCAACGATTCGGTCCCGGTCGGTGCCCAATCACCATCCAGAACGATGACGACTCGGTCACCGGCGTTCCCGATCACCGTCAGCGTGTTGTTGCCGCTGCCGGTGATATCGATTGTCTCGACACCCGCCAGGTCCGAATCGGCGATGTCGGTAAAACGAGTGTCAATCCGCTGCCGTCGAGTGCCAGCGTGTCGTCACCTGATCCTGTGTCGATCCGCGCAAATGCCGTGTCACTGACGGTGATGGTGTCGTCCCCTTCGGCGGCGTAGATCACATCGGCCCCATGGTCTTGGACTGAAACTGTCAGGGTGCGGTCGCTGGTCCCAGTTGCAGGCCTGTGTCGTTGATCGTGAAGGGCACGATCCGATCGTCGCAGGCACTGCCGCGGTGTTTGGCGATGTGCAGAGCTCGGCCCATGCTGTCTCCGTCGCGGGTCTTGCCCATCAGGATTACCGTGTTGGCGTTGCTGAGCAGGTCGCCACTCTCGATCGGCCGCTCGAGCAAGTCGTCGAGCATCACCTCGTGCGAGGTATACAGCAGCAGGCAGCCGACATCCGACTGCTGCCAGCCGTGCCGATCGACCCGCTCGGCGTTCTTGCGGAACCGCTCGCGGAACAGGTCCCGGGCCACCCAGTCGTGGTCCTTGCGGAGGATCTGGTGGTAGACGTATTCAAAGAGATCCAGTTGCCAACTGTCGCTGGCCCGATCAGTCGGTTCGACCCCGTCGATCACGCAGCGACGCACGCCGTGAGCGAAGTTGCCGTAGAAGAAGGCGATCGCCCGTTGCAGCTTTCGCGACAGCTCGACCTTCCACTCTTTCCAGTCTTCCGGCTCGAGATCACTCTTGGTCACCCGCCGGCCGCTTTGGCGGAAGATGTGTGTGTAGTCGAACCGAGCCTGCTCGATCTCCCAGACGTGTTCAGGCAACGCCGCCGCCTCGGCAGGCTTCTCGGTCAGCGTCCAGTCGAACAGCCTTCTGGCGTAGTCGGCGTGGTTCTGTGAATCGCCTCGAGAGGCCATGTCGAACAGCACTCCGCGCTGTCCTTCCTGGCCGAGCCCCGCGTTGGCAAAGGCCAGGCCGAGCTGTGTCTTGCCGATGCCTGTGGCTCCGACAATCACACTCAGCGATCCCGGCAACAGTCCGCCTCCCAGCAGGCTGTCGAGATCCGGGAGTCCGGTCGAGAGTCGCGGCGGGTCGGTCGTGTTCATCTCAGATCGTGATCCACCGGTCGCGGCTGGCCACGTCCCAGCGATCGACCAGCTCGCCCCCGTCGATCACGAAGACCTGCCGGTGCAGGGCCGAGGTGGGGCAGACGTGCCAGGGGATCCCCAGCAACACGTCGCCGGGTGAGTACTCGCCGGCGCGGTCGGTCTGCAACACCAGGTGCTCTTCGTTCTGCAATACCTGCAGGGCGTCGGGCAGATCGGGAAAGTGCACCCGCTTGCCCATCGGCGGATCACTGGCGATCGCCTTGTAGCCCAGGTCCAGGGTCACCCGGTCGTCGGTCGGTCGACTGACCACCCGGGTCAGCACCGCGGCAGCTGGAGGAAAGACCATGTCGGGGAAATAGCTGCCGTAGCCACCGTCGTTGTAGACGCAGGTGCCGGGGCTGAGCTCGATTGTCGGATCGTCCTTCTCGGCATAGATCGGAAATGATGCCGTGCCCCCGGCGACCATCCGCGGCACGGCGAGCCCTTCGGACAGCAGCCGGTCGCGGAACTCGACCACCCGGTTGAACTCGCCATCAACAGCCTCACGCCTCTCGTCCCGATCCTCCTGGTGCTGGTGCCCGTCGTAGACGTGGAACCCGCCCGGGGCCAGGCCGTCGGTCTCAGAGATCAGCCGGTACATGGCAGCCGCCTCGTCTCCGACCCCGATCCCCGTGCGATGCTGACCGGTGTCGATGTCGAGCAGCAACTCGATCTGCTTGCCGGCCCCAGACATCGCGGCACCCAGGTCGCGGATCGGGTCGGGGTGGTCGGCGGTGGCCGAGAAGACGACGTCGGGGTATGCGGAGCAGAAGGCGACGGCACGGTCGATATTGGGGCCGACCAGGTTGTAGGCCAGGCAGATGTCTGCCACGCCCGCCTCGACCAGCATCTCGGCCTCGGCAAACGTCGCACACTTGTGCTTGAGAATGCCTCGCTCGAGCTGCAACGCCACCACCTCGCGAGTCTTGTGCGTCTTGCAGTGAGGCCTCAGCCGCAAGGGGTCACCGGCGATCCGGATCATCGCGGCGATGTTGTCCAGCAGCCGGTCGCGGAAGACGACCATCGCCGGGGAAATGATGCCCGAGGCGTCGTTGATGGTGGGAGTGCTCGTCATGAGTAGGCCTGGCGTGCGGGGATCCTAGAAGAAGACCCGTTCGGCCGTTTTTCTCAACAACCAGTCCCGGTCGTCATCGTCGAGGAAGTCGAGGCCGGACTTGATCAGGTCGATCGAGTCCTTATAGGTGTGTCCGTCGACGACCTGGAAGGGGGCATCTGAGGCCCACATCAGGCGTTTGCGGCCGTAGGCATCGAGCATCTGCTTGATCATCGGGGCCAGGTCGTGATAGGGGGGCTTCTTCTTGCCCAGTGCGTAGTAGGCCGAGATCTTGACGTAGACGTTCTTGTGTCGGGCCAGGTCGGTCAACGCCTTCACCTCGGCCGGCTTGATCTGACCACTCTCGCCGATCCTCGAGAAGTGATCGATCACGACGGTGGTCTTGGGGTAGCGGCGGCACATGCGATCGATGGCCGGCAGTGCGTCGGCGTCGATCAGGCAGCACATCGCCAGGTCCTCGTCGGCCCCGGTCTTCCACATGGTGTGCATGGTCGGGTTGTCGAGCCACTGCTGGACTTCCTGGTTCTTGGGGTAGATGCGGAATCCGCGAACCCCCTGCCCCTTCATTTTTCTCATTTCCAGGTCCACTCGCGGCTTGTCCTGGTCGATCACCGCCACGCCGCTGAAGGACTTGGGGTGTTGGTGGATCGAGTCGAGCATGTAGCTGTTGTCGAATCCGTAGAACGACATCTGGATCAGCACGACCCGATTGACTCCGACCTGCTTCATATTGCCCTGCAGCTCGGCGACGGTGAAGCTGGGCGGCTTCATGTTGAATCGCCGGTAGCCGGGGCCCAGCGGGTAGGCCTTGGTATCGGGTGTCCAGATGTGCGAGTGGGCGTCGATGAATTTCATGGCGGGTGGTCGGGGACTGGCTCAGTCGCCCCTGGCGGCGGTGCCTGTCCCATTCTCGGTGTGGGTCGATTGTAGAACGGGGGACAGGCACTTTCGCCTGCGGCTGCAGAGCCAGTCCCTGGTTACGGTTAACTTGTTTCGTAGAAGTACTTCTCGACCAGGTCCTTGGGTGGCGGTGGTGTCTTCAGCGTCACAATGAAGCCGATGACGAACGAGGCCGCGAGGCCGACGAGGATCGGGTCTATGCCCAGGGGCCGGTAGGGTGAGAACCCGTTGCCCTGGAAGAAACCGATCAGGTAAAGCGACAGGTGGGCGGCGAAGCCGGAGGTCATCGCGGCGATGCAGCCCTGTGCGTTCGAGCGGGGCCAGTAGAGCGCGTAGACGACCGCCGCCAGGAAGCAGGCGGCCAGCCCGCTGCCTGTGTAGACAATGATATCCTGCAGGAACTCCGGCGGATTCATCGCTCCAAAGAGCGCCCCCAGCCCGGCGACCATGGTGATCACATAGCTGAGCGTCTTGATCTTCTTCTCCTCTGCCTCGGGGTTGATGTTCCTCTGGTAGATGTCGCGGACCAGGGCCGAGGAGATCATCAGCAGGAAACTGTCGACGGTGGACATTACCGCGGCAAACGGCGCCGCGATCAGCAGCCCGGCCAACCAGCCCATGCCGATGTTCTGAGTCAACTCGACGGCCATCTGAGGCATGATCCGGTCGGGTTCGGACTCCACCCCGGGCATCAGCACCCGGGCACAGCAGAAGATGATCACCAGCGGGAAGTAGATGGCCGAGTAGTAGATCGCGACGGTGAAGATCGACCGGCGCAGCGTGATGGTGTCCTTGAAGGCCATCAGCCGAACCATGTTGCTGGGTTGGCCTGTGCCGGAAATCGCCCACATGAAGAAGAACGAGATGGCCAGGGACACCGGCAGGAACCCGTTGGCCTTTTCCCGCTCGGGACCCGGGCCCGTGACATACGACCCGGCCTCTTCGGGCTTGGCCCCGTAGGCATAGTCCTTCAGGTCCTCGTCGGAAATCGTCACGATTCCGGTGACGTTGCTCCTTTCGCTGCCCGACTCGAGTCGCCGCCGTACCTGCACGATGTCTGCCGGAGTGACAATCTCCCAGACCTCCGCCTCGGTGGCACTCGGTTCGCTGGCCGTCAGGTCGTACCGGTTCTTGATCTTCAGCAGCTTCTGGCTCTCTCCGGTACCCACAAATATCCACGATCCCGAAGGCACGACGATATCCTGGTCGGTGCTGACGGCAGTGATCGTGGCGGTCCCCTTCCGCGGAGGCACCATCTTGGCCATGGCCCGGGTGACCTGTTCGAGCCCCGCCCCCTTGTCGGTCTTGGCGACGTCTCCGGCCTGCATGATCGCCAGCGGCAGCATGATCAAGACGCCAACCACCATCACCACGCCCTGCATCACGTCGGTCCAGACCACCGCGTGGAAGCCGCCATAGGTCGTATAGACGATCACGGCGACACCGAAGACGACCAAGCAGACCAGGTATTCGTTGCCCTGGGAGCACATCGCTCCGATCCAGTCGGGCAGGCTGGCAGCCGAGGACGTAAACGCGTCGATGGGGCCCAGCAGGGTTTTCAGGATCGTGCTGCCGCCCTTGAACTGGGCGATCAGGTTGAAGGTCATGAAGAAGACGATCAGCGAGACCGAGACCAGGCCGAAGGCGACACTGCGGAAGCGGTCGCGGAGCACGTCGGGGATCGTGATTGCCTCGGCCGTCCGAGCCACCTCGTTGATCCGCTTGCCCAGGATCCCCATCACGCAAATCGGCACCACCATGTAGCTGCCGATCCACAGCCCCAGGCTCCAGCCATGAGTGTAGATCTTGCTGGGGAAGCCCATGAAGCTGCCGCCCGAGGAGCTGGTGGCGGCGAGAGTCAGGGCAAAGGCCCAGACCCCCAGCCCGCGGCTGCCCAGGAAGTACTCGCTGAGGAAGTCGCGGTTCTTCAGCAGCCGGTTCGAGAGGCCGGCGATGACGAAGACTCCGACCATGTAGATCAGGAAGGTCCACAGCACGGCGTTGCCGGAATCGCCAGCAGCCAACAGGTTCAGATGAAGTCCGGTCATGCCACACCTCCTTCGGTCGCAGCCATTTCCGCCGCCGCGTGACCTTCCTCGTCACCCGCGGTGCCCAGTTCGTCGTCCTGCATGAAGAAGAAGCAGACCCAGGTGGTGAACAGGTCGGCGGCGATCCACGGCAGCAGGATGCCGCCGAAGAGCCAGCTGGGGAT
>CAUZJR010000272.1:0-7467 GCA_963580005.1 Planctomycetota bacterium | reverse complement strand
CACGCCAAACACAAGAAACACAAGAAACACAAGAAACACAACACCAGCCAGGACACCCAACCCCAACCCAACACCAATCCACCACAACGCTCACAGCCCGAAGCGAAACGCTCCGATCCCCAACCGAGAGCCGACAACAACAGCCCACCACCGATCGATCCGCTCGCCGCCGTCGCCCAGTCCCTCGCCAACTTCTCTCATGACCCGCACACCCAGGACACCCACACAGAGACTTCAGCCAAAACGACTCAACTCGATGAAGCCGACGCCACAAAACCAGTCGAGACAAAACCAGTCGAGACAGAACCGGTAGCCGGAACCGAGCCGACCGAAACTCCTCCACCGATCGTCGCGATTCCCACCGGCACCACCACCAACCCCCTGACCCACTCCACCTCGCTCTGGGGACAACTCCTGGCCTACATCGGAGTCCTCGGCCTGACCGTCGGCGGAGCGTTGATCATCTGGAACGGGTTCGGCCATGCACCACTCAACACACCCACGGCATGGCTGATCGGCACGGCAGGGCAAATGCTGCTGCTGCTGGGCATCGTGACACTCGTCTCCAGCGGACTCGAACAAACCCACGAAGACGTCAACCGACAAGTCCGCCTGCTGAGTGAACAGCTGCTGAGAATCGAGAGCGGGCAGGCTGCTGAATCCCCTGCCGCACCCGCACCCGCACCCGATGCCCCGCACCCCCACGCCGCTCAACCCGCAACCACCTCGACCACAAAGCCGAAGTAATAGACCAGCAGTCCGGTGATGGACGTGGCGGTGATGTCGAGAGTCGACAGCCAGCCCAGGCGGCGATGCAGCCGGCTGTGAGCCCCCGGCCGAGGCGGACTCTCGAAACGCCGCAAGGCCAGGCCGATCGTCGCGGCCCACAATACGACCGTCGAAATGGCAAAGAACAGGTGCACGTACAGCAACACGTGCATCGAGGTCGAGTGGTTCTCGGACATCGCCCAGAACCCGCCGTGCAGACGCATGTCGATCTCAAACAGGGACACCGCCACCAGCAGCACCGTTCCCAGGGTCAACTGCAGCCGACGATGAACTAGGTGCCGCCGCCCAATTCGGACCTGCCACAGACTCAACATCAGCAACGGCACCACCACCACCAAGGCCACGACAACCACGTCGAGCATCACCGATGTGTCGTAACCCAGAAACCCTTCACCCATGACGCCGCCTCTTCCCGCCTCTTCCCGCCTCTTCCCGCCTCTTCCCGCCTCTTCCCGCCTCTTCCCGCCTCTTCCCGCCTCTTCCCGCCTCTTCCCGCCTCTTCCCGCCTCTTTCAGCCTCTTTCAGCCTCTTCCAAACACATCCCGCCGCGGACCTACTGGACCAGTCCCTTCGTCAGGTGCATGAATGCCGTCTCGAGATTGACATCCTCCTCGCGGAACAGCTCGATCCGAAACCCTCGCTCGAACAGCATCGTCGGCAACGTCGTGTAGTCGTCGATCTCGGGGACCAGCGTGGCCAGGATCGTACCACTCTCGATCGTCACCGATTCCACCTCGTCAGTCTGCTCGATCAACCCCGCCGCCGTGTCGGTCGCCGTCGCCTGGCTCTCAACTGAACCCTCACCCGGCTGAACCCTGATGTGCAGGACCAACCGCTCGCGAGCCTTCCTCATCACTTCCCCGACATTGCCATCGACGATCAGGTGACCCTTCTCGATCATCCCCACCCGCGTGCAGACATCGGCCAACTCGGGCAGGATGTGGCTGCTGACCACAACCGTCTTCTTCAATTCGCCCAGCCGCTTCAGCAGCGTGCGGATCTCGATCCGGGCCCGAGGATCCAGGCCGCTGGCGGGTTCGTCGAGCAACAAGACCTGGGGTTCGTGCAGCAGCACCCGGGCCAGGCCGATCCGCTGAGTCTGGCCGCGTGAGAGCTGGTTGACCATCGCGTCTCGCTTGAACGACATGTCGACCAACTCGAGCTTCTCCTCGCAAATCCCCCGACGCGCGTGCGAGTCGATCCGGTACGTCGCGGCGAAGAACTCGAGGTACTCGATCACCGTCATGTCGTCGTAGACACCAAAGAAGTCGGGCATGAACCCGACCATCCGACGGATCTCCGCCGGATCGGTGTAAATCGACTTGCCGCAAACATAGGCCTCGCCGTGTGTCGGATTCAGCAAGGTGGCGATCATCCGCATCGTCGTCGTCTTGCCCGATCCGTTGGGACCGATGAAGCCGAACACGTCGCCCTCGGACAGGTCCAGGTCGATGTTGTTCACGGCAATCAAATCGCCGTACTGCTTGGTCAGTTTCCGAGTGCTGATCACCTCAATCCCCTCGCGTCAGTCTCAATTCGAATCAACACTTCAACACTTCAACACTTCCACGATAAGACGTCACTTCGCAGGTGCCTTGTCAGGATCCACAAACGACTGGTTCGGCCGCGGACGTCGACTCACAACACGCAACACCATGCGGATGAACGTCACCCGGCGACTCCCCGACGACTTGACTCCCGGACCCTCAATCAACAATTCGGTCCCACCGGACCCGCGACCCGACCCCGACCCCGACCCCGACCCCGACCCGGCTCGGTGCTCATCACCCGAGATGACCAGCCGGCCAATCAGTACGGCTCGATCGAGTTGGATCAGTTGCGAGAGGTCCAGGGCGGCGAGATCACGGTTCTCGAGGCCGGTGAAACCGCTTCCGCCCGCAGCACGGTGAAAGGTCAGAGTCTCGAACCAATCAAACGGATCGCGGTTCAGAGGTGCGTACTGCCCGGCCACGGTCAGCACGTCGCTGCCATACCCCTGGCTCCGGGCCACCCTCCGAGTGGTCGTGCGGGTCAGGTACCGTTTCAGAGACTCGTTGCGAACGTCGGCACCCTCCAGTTCCAACCTGGTCCCCGACGCCCACGACCCGCTCCGGCCCTCCGACGAACGAGGCATGTAGACACGACTGCCAAACCCAATCAGCCAGTCGTCGATCGAGCCGGGCAGCTTGTGACTCAATTCACCCGTCAGCTGCCCCACTCCACTGCTTTGTAGAGAAACCGACACCAGATCTTTGGTCCGTATCCCCTGCCAGGCCACCGAGAGAGTGCGGGTCGAGGAAACCGCGACGGGCAGGTCGTCGATCGAAGTCTCCGTCGATCCGGTCCTCACACGGTAATCCGGCTCTTCGACCAGGCTCCGACCGTCCCGGTGCATACCTCCAAATGTCACCTCCGGAACTCCACTCCAACCCAACCGGCAATCCGTGTCTCCGAAACCCTGCTCGCCGCCCAACCAACCGGGCGGCCGAGCCTCAACACGCAGCCTCTGGCTCTGCCCCGAATAGACCGTCGCCCAACTCCGGCCCCCGACACGCCCTTCGAGCGTATCGAGGTCGACGATGTCGAGCTGATTGACCAGGACCTCCGGACCACGGACCGACGTCCCGCTCCAGACGGCCAGGCCGGTCGAGATGACAATGATCAGCGGCAGCGTCACCCAGGTGGCTCGAGGCCGTCTCAGCAGGTGGCGGACCACGACGAAATCGACCGGGCCCACCAGCAGCAGCACCCCGATCACCAGAAAAAAGACCCGCCAGATCCCCGGACGATTCACCTCCTGGAATTCGTCCTGCACTCCGTGCAGCTGGGTCTTGAGATCCGAGATGCCCGAATAGGACAGGGCACCACCGGTGCGGAGGTTCGATCTCGAGCCGTCAGCGGACGCCAACGACTCGTCGAGACCGGATCCCTCGACCAGGCGTTCCACCAGCCGGGGCAGATCCCCCCAGCGGACCAGAGGCTGACGGTCGATGTCGACGGCCAGCATCGTCACGCGGCCAAAGCCCCAGGCCACCTCGCCGACCAGCGGACCACTCAGAGACGCCGCCGACGTGCGGCCATCTCGCTGGCCCAGCAACGTGCCACTCACACGACCCTGGAACGGAATCCGCCCTCCGGCCGTCGCCAGAGTCTCCAGGCCCCGCAGATCACTGTCACTGACCTGCCGGTCGCCCTGGGCTGTGATCGGTACCCAACTCGCCAAGGGACTGCGCAGCCACGCCGCACGCTGGCTTCCCACCGACAGAACCAGTTGACCACCCGACGCCACCCACTCGGACAACGCGAGGCTGTCTGACTCGTCGATCGCATACTCATCTCCAGCCGCCATCACGATCGCGTCGATCGCGTCGAGATCTATGACTCGCTCGATCCGCCGCGACGACCCCGACCAGGCCACCGTGCGACGATCCGATTCGACCAGTCGGTCCCCGCTCCGCTCGGGACCCGATACGTCCATGCCCGCCGCTCCGCCCCACGAGATCCAAAGCGTCTCCGACTGGCTCAAGACCACCGGGCTCCCCTCGAAAACGACCTCGATCACCGAAGAACCCGCCTCCGCATCCGAACGCTTCGCATCGCCGGGGATGAAACGGCCCGAAAGAGCCCAGCCGGTACTGAGTCCGTGAAACGCCACCGACTCTGACAACTCGCCGGTGACCTCGAATCGTGCCACCACCGGCAGCGCGGCACCCGAGGAAGTGGCCGACACGCCCAGCGGATCCACCAGGCCGCCAACCGATCCGCTCGTCTCACGCAGACCCTCGACCGAACCGGCCGGAACCACCAGGCCATGAGCCGCATGAGGGTCGCCGTTGAGAAAGACCACCGTCTGGCCGGCATGCACCGGGATCTCGATTCGGTCCACACCACGCGAAACCACCGTACCGCCAACACGCATCCGCCAGTGGAACGGACGCCGAGGTACGCGCGACATCGCAATCGTGCGACGATCGACCCTCTCACCATCACATTCGATCGCGACACCCAAATCGCCGCCCAGCCGACCGGGTTGGAACCAGCCGACCAGCCGGGTGCGACGACCCGCAATCAACTCGACCGCCGGAGACTCAAAGGCCGCGGTCCGTTCCGAAGGATCCGAGGTCGTCAGCACCAGCCTCAACGAACCGCTCGAATCCCCTCCATCGACCTCAACCCGTACCGGCGCCCACTTGCCCGCCTTGACCCAGCCCCCCAGGCCGACCGCGACGGATCGAATCGTGGGTCCGTCCTTCGCCCTGGCCGTCGAGCCGACAGCCGCCAGGCACGCCACAAGCAGCGCCCCCGCCAGGGCCCCCCGGCACTCCAGCCCACTCCAGCCACGGGACGCTTGATTCACAACGACTCTCGGTCGGACCAGGAACGCTCGCGCGGCACCACAATGAACCGGAGAAATTCGATCATAGGCAATCGGTCGAGGGACCGGAACGCCCCGTCGATCGCTTTTCCCATTGCCTTGACGTCCGACAACAACACCCTCTATTCCCATACCTCACCGACAACTTCCTTCCACGGCCACTCAACACGCGGCCGAATTTACCATGACCGTTTCCCAACAAGACACCATCCGCTGGTGCTGTGCACTCGCGGACGACTCCGATGAAACCCCCTCGCTGGAAGACTGCCTCGAGGCCATCCCCAACCTCGACTCGCTTGATTCCCTGCCTCGAGGAACCCGAGTGCTGGTGCGAGGCGATACCGACGTCGTGGTCCAGGATGATGGATCGATCCCCAATGACGTCCGGATCCGCTCGCTCGTGGAAACGCTCAGCTTCGGAGGACGCCGGGGATGGGTGCAACTGGTCCTTGGGCACCGGGGACGTGACCCCGAACTGTCGCTGGAACCGGTCGCAAGACACCTCGAGAGACTCGTTCCGCTGGAAGCTCGAAGCGGACGGCCGGTGGCGTTCATCGGCCAGTGGCTCGACGACCAGACCGGCTCCGTGCTCGAATCAGCCGCCCGGCAGGTGGCCGAACTGCACGAGGGGACCATCGCCGTCCTCGAAAATACTCGCCGCTATTCGCTCGAACGGGCACTCTGGAAGACCGGAGATGATCAGATCGCGGAGATGGCTCCGAGATTGACCAACTACGTCAACAGCGTGGCGGAGTCATTGGCTGAGATCCACGTCAACGAAGGATTCGCCGCTTCCAATCGTGACCTCTCCAGTACCCTCGTGCCGCTGGGCTGCCAACAGGTCGCGCTGGGACGCTACATCCACAACGAACTCACCCGATACGTCACCCGCACCCGCCAGGCCGACCTGGTCGTCTTCAGCGGGATCAAGATCAACAAGCTCGATGACCTCCAGCAGATCCTCCAACGCAAGGTCGTGAAAACGGTCATCGCCGCCGGAGGACTCGCGCTGGCACTCAAGGCCGCACAGGCTCGACACCACGGCCGTGAATTCGGACTCGGCCTCGCCGCAGACTCGACCCAGGCCAAGATCCATATCCCGCCGGAACGCATCGAACAGGCCGCAACGATGTACCGACAGGGACTCGAGGCCGAAGTCGAATTCGTGCTGCCGGCCGACTTCATTCTCGGCGACGGATCCGCCAGTCGGACCATCCCCGACGGTGAGGCCCAATTTGATGTCGGGCCCGAAACTCGAGCCGAACAGGTCGAAGCGGTCGGCCGCTTCCTCGAAACACACCGCACCAACGTCGCAGCAGGACACCAACCAGCCATCGCGTTCTACAACGGTGTGTTCGGACTGTTCGAAGAGCCCGCATTCGAAACCGGAACACGAGAGTTCATCGGACAACTCAAGCGGATGACCGATGCGGGTGCCGAAGTCTACGTCGGCGGAGGCGAAGGAGGGACTGCGCTGGCCCGGTACGGGCAACCCGATTGGGTCACACACTGCTTCACCGCCGGTGGCACCATCCTCAAAGCACTCGGCAACCAACCCATCCCCTACATCAAGGCCCTCTACCAGAAATCCCTGCTCAGCTCTTCTTGAGCGACTTGCTGGTGAGCGTGATGCCCATGTCGGCGAACAGCAACTGCATGTCCTCCCAGACATCCTTCTTCGCCGATGGGTTTCTCAACAGGTACGACGGGTGGTACGTGCACAGCACCTTCGCTCCGGCGTATTCGAAAAACTGCCGCCGCATGCGGCCGATCGTCTCGGTCGAGTCGAGCAGGTTCCTGGCCGCCACCGAGCCCCAGCAGACAATGTACTCGGGGCCGACCGCGGCGATCTGACCGTCCAGAAACCTGCGGCAGTTTCCCGCCTCCTCAGGCGTCGGGTTCCGGTTTCCCGGCGGGCGGCACTTGAGAATGTTGCAGATGTAGATCTGCTCTCGACGCATCCCGCAGGCTTCGATGATCTGGTCGAGCAATTTGCCGGCTCGGCCGACGAACGGCTCACCAAGCCGATCCTCGTCGGCTCCGGGCGCTTCACCGACGAACAGGATTCTTGCCTCGGGGTCGCCCACACCGAACACCGTCTGGGTCCTCGTCTCGGCCAATTCCCCGCAGAGCCGGCAGGCGGCGACCTCTTCAGAGAGAACCTCCAGACCGCTCGCCTGTTCTCCTTCGCCTGTCGAGGTCACCTGAGTGTCATCCGGTTCAGAGTGCTGGGGCTGGGGTTCGGGGGGCTGGGGTTCGGGTGAGCGGGCGAGGTGAGTGACCCCGGATCGTTCGAGGCTTTC
>CAUZJR010000271.1:0-7479 GCA_963580005.1 Planctomycetota bacterium | reverse complement strand
GGGAGGCAACAAGGCTCGAGCAGCACGCTCGCTGGGACTCCCCCGCAGCACCTTCTTCAGCCAACTCAAGAAACACGGGCTCGACTGAACCGACGTCGAAGAGAACGAGCCCCACTCGAAAGTGACCGCCGCCGCTGGGGACGATTCAGAAGGAGGGCCGGCCGCCGGATCCGCCGCCGCTGCCGCTGCCGCTGCCCTGCCTCGTCGTTGTGCCATCGCCCGAAGAGGTGGTGACACCCCCGCCGGGGATGACTCCGCTGGAGAGCTGCTGACGGCGGCTGGCGTAACGGATGATGAACGATGGCCAGGTGGTGTTGTTGCGTGGCCCGATCCCCTCGCCCGTGGCCACCCGGATGGTCCGGGGACCGTCGAAGACCTTCAGGTCGCTCCGCTTCAGAGATTCCTCGGAGACCCACTGAGTGAATCCCAGCCACTGCCGGTCGGGTGCCACCGCGCCCAACAGATTGCGTCGCTCAGGAGAAAATCCCCAGAAGTCTCGGGGGAAGGGACCGGTGTGCAGGGCCGTCAACAGGAATGCCATCGTGACGTAACCGGCCAATAACCCACCGCCCCAGCGACCCAGCTCGTACGCCAGGCGGTCGGAAGTGATGAATCGGGGAGCAATCCGGTCCGTGGCAATTCGCAGAACCATCACCGATACGGCAAACAGACCCAGCAACGCAAAGATGTCGCAGTGACCGCGCCACCACACGCTGGTGCCTGAACCCTCGAGTATCCCCGCGACCGGCTCGAAGAAATTCATCGCCGCCAGCCCGCTGATCACCACGATCAGGCTCGTCAACGCCGCACCCCAGATGCCCTCACTCGCCACGCTCCACGTGACCAGCCCCAGCACAATCAGCAGGATGACGTCGATTCCACCCATCGTCGTGTCGCCTGTTCGAACTGGCCGCTCGCAAAGCGGCAGTTGGTTACTTGACCACCCTGAGCAATTCGTCAACGGAGGTGATCCCGCGGACCACCAGCCTCAATCCCTCTTCCTTCATATACAACATCCCGTTCTTGCGGGCTTCGGCCCGGATCGCCGTCATCGCCGTCTGGTCACGGATCATCTCCCGCATCCGCTCGTTGACCGGCAGCAACTCGAAGACTCCGACCCGACCCCGGAAACCCAGCCCCCCACACGCCGGACACTCGGTCTCGGGATTCTTCGGCGGCCGGTAGAACTTGCTGATCCGCTCGGCCGGCAGGTTCGCCTTCCTCAGGAACTCGGGCTTGGGCTTGTACGGCTCCTTGCACTTTGAACAGAGTCGGCGGACGAGCCTCTGGGCGAGGATGCCCGAGAGCGAACTGGCGAGCATGAAGGGTTCGACTTCGAGATCGATGATGCGGTACAAGGCGGTGATCGTGTCGTTGGCGTGGACGGTCGAAAACACCATGTGACCGGTGTTCGCAGCCTGGCAGGCAATATTCGCCGTCTCGGCGTCGCGGATCTCACCGATCATCACCACGTCGGGATCCTGCCGCAGCACGCTGCGGAGGCTGGTGGCAAACGAGTTGCCTGCCCTCGAGTTGATCTCGATCTGGTTCACGTTGTCCATCCGGTACTCGACCGGATCCTCGATCGTGATCACGTTCCGCTGAAGCGTGTCGATCTCGTTGATCGCCGCGTACAACGTCGTCGACTTGCCGGCTCCGGTCGGGCCACACACCAGCAGCAGCCCGTGAGGCTGGTGGATCACGCTGTCCAGGCCGTCGGACATCTGTTGACGGAGCCCCAGATCTTCGAGGGTGCTGACCGAGTTGGACTGGTCGAGGATCCTGAGGCTCAGCTTCTCGCCGTGATTGGTCCCCTGGGTGGCAACCCGAAAGTCGATCTGACGACCCTCGGTCAATGCCTGGAAGCTGCCGTCCAGCGACCGACGCTTCTCGGTGATGTCCATCGCACCGAGCACCTTGCAGACGTTGACCACGGCGTTGCCCACCGCGATGTCGAAAGGTTCCATGCTGTAGAGCACCCCGTCGATCCGCATCCGAACCGAGATCTCGTTGCTCTTGGGTTCGAGATGGATGTCGGTCGAGCGTCTGACGATGGCGTCATAGACCAGTTCCTTGGTCGCCATGTAGCCTCGAGACGTCTCCACCTGGCGGCTGCGGCCATCGTCTCCACCCCGACCGTCCGACTTGCCCATGAACTGGATGTCGGGACCGACCACCGCCCCCTCGGTCCTGCCGCCGCCGACCGCGAAGCCCATCCGCCTCAGGATCCGGCGGAAATGGGCCCGGGTCATCACCTTGGCCGAATCGGGCACCTTGGCGTTCCGCTCGATGATGTACAGCCACACCGGCACCGCGTAGGCCAGCAGCAACACCGGATAACCCAGCAGCTTCGGCACGCACAGTGCCGAGAGGAACCCGATCCAGCCGCTGGGAATCACCACCGCCGTCCAGAACTCGTTGCGGACCTGCAGAGCCTGGCTGTCGTCGTCGACCCAGTAACAGGTCCAGGTCCACAGGAAGAACAAACCCAGCAGAGGCACGTAGAGAAAGACGTTGAAGTAGTTGCCGCCCCCCTGGCGGATGTCCGAGCGAGGATGCGGCAGGTGATTCCCTCGGGTGAAGACCGACGGAAAGTCCGGAAAACTCTGACCACCCAGCGGACTCGATACCGGCACCGCCCCGGAATCACCCTCGGCTGAAGACGGGCCGCCGGCCGGGGCCGGGGCCTGAGCCTGGGCCGGGGCAGCCGACGATGACGACAGGATGGCCCACGCCAGCCCCAACACCAGCCATCCAACTCGAGGACCACTCACGCCACTCACAAATGAATCTCCAGGACCCCCACCCTCTTGATGACCGACTCGGAACGGTATTCCTCAACCGTCAGAGAATCGCCGCCGACTTCACGTCGATGCCCTTGAGCATCATCTTCAGTTCCTCGACAGCTCCCGAGACCTCAAAGGCCGTGGCCCGACTGATGAACTCGTCTTCGATGAACTGGTACAGGCTGTCGTTGAACAGCTGCATGCCGTCCTCCTTGCCGATCCGGATCGCGTCGACCAACTTCGAATCCTCTTCCTCGAGAAGCAATTTCCGCACAACCGGCGTGAACTTCATGATCTCAATGATCGGCACCCGCTTGGGATCCTCGCGGACCGTCGGGACCAGCTTCTGAGCAATAATCCCTCGCATGTTGAACGCCATGCTGCTCCGCAAGGCCCTGTGCATGTCCTGGGGAAACAGATCCAGGATCCGTCCGATGCAACTGGGGGCCGTCGAGGCGTGGATGGTACCGAAGACCAGGTGACCGGTCTCGGCCGCATGCATCGCCGTCTCGAACGTCTCCGCGTCTCGCATTTCGCCGACCAGCATCACGTCGGGATCCTGCCTGACCGCGTGCTTCAGAGCCACCTCGAAGTCCTTGACATCCAGCCCCACCTCACGCTGGTTGATCAGGCACTTGTCCGGCGTGTACACAAACTCGATCGGATCCTCGATCGTCAACACGTGCTTGCGGTAGTTGGCGTTGATCCAGTTGAGCATCGAGGCGATCGTGGTGCTCTTGCCACTGCCGGTCACGCCGGCCAGCAGGATCATGCCCTGGTGGAACTTGCACATGTCTTCCATCGCCTCGGGCAGGAACAGGCCCTCGAAGTCCGGAATCCATCTCTCGACCTTCCGAGCCACCATGCCCCAGTTGCTCAGTTGGATGAACAGGTTGACCCGGAACCGCCACGTCTCGCCCTCGTATTCGACCACGTAAGCAAAGTCGGTCCCGCCGTCCTCGTCGAAGATCTTGCGGCTCCGAGCGTCCATCATCGGCCCGAACAGCTGCTTCATCTTCTCGGCGTCGATCGGCTCCATCTGCAGCTCACGGAGAGACCCCTTGACCCTCAGGATCGGAGCCTTGCCCACCTGCAGGTGCAGGTCAGAACCCTCGTGCTTGATCACCTGCCGGAAAATCTTGTCGACTTCCAGCTCATCTCCCTCAGCCTCTGACTTGGGGGGAATGTCGAGTTCGGTGGCCATCTGCTGTCTGACTCCTTGATGATCGAGGCCGAAGGCCCTTGCCGGCGTCCTAGACTGCCAACCCGTCGGTTCTCACCGGGACTCCCCGCTCGGCCAGAAACCTCTTCGTCTCGGCAATCGTGTACGTCCCGTAATGAAAAATGCTCGCCGCCAATGCCGCACTGGCCCGGCCCGAAGTGACCACTTCGCAGAGATGTTCGGGGGCCCCGGCTCCGCCGCTGGCGACCACCGGGATGCTGACCGCTTCTGCCACCGCCCGCGTCATCGGGATATCATACCCATTCTGAGTGCCGTCGGCATCCATCGATGTCAGCACAATTTCGCCCGCTCCCAATCGCTGAGCCTCCACCGCCCACTCGACCGCCTCGAGACCCGTCGGCACCCGTCCGCCATTGACGTGCACCTCCCAGAACTCCTCGCCCTCGCGATCCACACGCTTCGGATCAATGTTGACCACGATGCACTGGCTGCCGAATCGCAACGCTGCCTCGCGGACCAGGTCGGGATCGCGAACCGCCGAGGAGTTGATCGAAACCTTGTCGCAACCCGCCTCGAGCAACCCGCGGATGTCCTCGAGAGTGCGGATGCCGCCGCCAACAGTCAGAGGCATGAAAATCACCTCGCTGGTGCGACGGACCACCTCGAGCATGATGTCGCGACCCTCGTGGCTGGCCGTGATGTCCAGAAAGACCAGCTCATCCGCCCCAGCAGCCTCGTAACCCTCGGCAATGTCCACCGGGTCACCCGCATCTCGCAGGTTGACGAAGTTCACACCCTTGACCACTCGGCCGCCATGTACGTCCAGGCAGGGAATGATCCGTTTGGCCAGCATGCTCGCTCGACGCCTCCCTCAACTCCCCGCCCAAAATGCGTCTTAACTCTATGCCTCGCTGCACCCATCGTCAATGTGCCACAATGTCAACTTCAGAGGCCCCGGGTCCGGGGACAGGCTCTCAGGGAGCCAGTCCCCGGACCCACTCCCCCTCAGGATGATCACCATGATCACGATGATCCCCGCCACCCAACTCGATCAACTCCCCATCCGCGTCGGACTCGGGCAGTTCCAGACTCCCAACGACTCGCTGCTGGCCTACATCAAGCAGTGTGGAGTCGATGACATCCAGATGAACACGGCGCTACTGCCCGGCGAGTCCCGCTGGGAGTATGAGGACCTGGCGGGGCTGAGAGCACAGGTCAACAAAGCCGGACTCCGGCTGATGTCTCTCGAAAACGTCCCCGTCACCTTCTACGACAAGATCATGCTCGGCCAGCAGGGCCGCGACGAACAACTCGACCACATGGTCGCCACCGTCACCAACATCGGTCGCGCCGGCATTCCCATCCTCGGGTACCACTTCATGCCGACCGGTGTCTGGCGGACCAGCCGCTCGCGACCGGTCCGGGGAGGAGCCCTGGCCACCGCCTACGATCACCAACTGGCCCTCGATTCTCAGGACGACCGCTTCCAGCACAAGAACTCGACGGCACACCCGGATCGAGACTACTCGGTCGAGGAAATGTGGGAGAACTACTGCTGGTACCTCGAGAGAATCCTGCCGGCGTGCGAGGCGGCCGGGGTTCGCCTGGCCCTGCACCCCGATGACCCGCCCGTGGACGCGTCGCTGGGCCGAGTCCCCCGCCTGTTTCATGGCTTCGACGGGTTCCGCAAGGCCCTGGATGAGTTCGACTCACCCATGCACGGACTCAACTTCTGCCACGGCTGCTGGTCGGAAATGAAAGCCGGCGAAGGAGTGCTCGATGCCATCCGGCACTTCGGCAGCCAGGACCGCATCTTCTATGTCCACTTCCGCGACGTTCAGGGCGGAATCGAGGACTTCACCGAGTGCTTCCTGGGTGATGGAAACTGCGACCCGGTCGAGACCATCCGCACGCTCAAGGAAGTCGGCTTCCGCGGCTTCCTGATCCCCGATCACGTACCGCAGATGGAAGGGGACGAGGGCTGGAATCACCGCGGCCGTGCCTGGACGGTGGGCTACATCCAGGGACTGCTCGACGCCGTCGCCGATTGACCGCCGCCCTAACCTAGACCAACTCGTGCAACGGGTCGGGGTTCTGGTTGAGCAGCTTGACGGGCCGATCGGCGTCGTCGCGGATGAAGCCCTTGGGGTTGATCCCCATGTTGTGATACAGCGTCGCCAGGATTTCCTGGTACTTCACCGGACGCTGGTCCGGATGCCCCGCATCCTTGGTCGTCGAACCAATCACCTGGCCGGTCCGCAGTCCGCCACCGGCCAGCAATGCACAGCTGGCCGGAGGCCAGTGGTCGCGACCGGCGTTCTTGTTGATCTTGGGCGTACGACCAAACTCGCTGCAGACCAGCACGGTCACGTCCTTGTCCATGCCCCGTTCGTGGAGGTCGGTGACCAGTGCGCTGAGTACCTGGTCGACCAGCGGCAGACGCGATTTCATCTGGCCGAAGTTGTTGCCGTGGTAATCCCAGCGGCCAAAGCCCAATGTCACGCACCGCACGCCCGCCTCGATCAGCCGGCGGCAGATCAAGACCTGCTCGTTCCAGACCGGAGGCCCATCGTTGACGTTCTTGGGCGATCCCTTCCCGTACCGCTCGCGAATCTTCGGGTCTTCCTTGGAAACGTCCAGGGCATTGAGCAGCTTGCTGGAGGTGAGCACGTCGAAGGCCTGCTCGTAGATCGCATCGGCACCGCTGAATACCGCGTTGTCACTGGAACGGCGGAATCCGTCAAATGCCGCCAGCAACTTCTTGCGGTTGTTGAGTTGATCGAGCGTAATGCCCTTGAGCGACATGGCCTTGATGTCTTCGCCATCGGGCTTGACCGGAGCGTAGGCTCGGCCCAGCTTGCCGGGGAAACCGACATCGGACCACGGCTTGTGACCGCAGGTCTTGGTCAGCCCCATGAAGGCCGGCATCGTCGCTTCGCGGCTGCCCAGCTCCTTGGCCAGGAACGAACCGATCGAAGGCTGCTGCATCCGGACCTGGTCGCCACGACGCACGCCGCTCCAGCACTGAGTCGCCGCGTGGGCACCATCGGAGTCGGCGATCGAACGGATGATGGCGAACTTGTCGGCCATCTTCGCCATCCGTGGAGCCAACTCGCAGATCTCGATCCCCGGTACGTTGGTCCCGATCGGATTGAATTCGCCACGGACTTCCTTCGGGGCATTCGGCTTCAGGTCGACGAAGTCCTGGTGCGACACTCCGCCGGCCAGGAAGATCATGATCACCGCCTTGTTCTTCGTGTCGCCCTGAGCTCCACCGGTCGCCTGCGATTGGGCACGCATCATCTCGGCCATCGATAGGCCACCCAGACCCAGTCCGCCGATCTGAAGGAACGAACGACGCGACACGCCGTCACAAAAACGATGTCCTGAACCGCCCTGAATCGAGAGCATACCGGTCGTCTCCAAACACTGTTGGTCCGCTGCACGGGCGGAAACCACCCGCTGCAAAATTATACCCCGAAAACCGTACCTATCAACAGATATCGATCC
>CAUZJR010000270.1:0-7519 GCA_963580005.1 Planctomycetota bacterium | reverse complement strand
GAACCGCGTGCGTAGAGATCACCGATCCGCAGGTTGCGGCCGACGGCCATCACCAAGGCCATCGTCATGTCGGCGGTTGCCGCGTCCAGGCAGCCGGGAGTGTTGCCAACCGGGATGTCCCGGTCCTGGGCCGCCACCAGGTCGATGTGGTCCACCCCCACGCCGTGATTGCTGATCATCACCAGGTTGGGCATCCGATCCATCAACTCGCCGTCGGCCAAGGGATGAGCGTAACTGATAATCGCGACCGAGCGGGCCAGGGCGTCAGAACCCTGCGACGGGTCCCAGTCCAAAACCTCGTAGCGATCCCCCAACGCCTCAAGGAACATCTCCGGAAGCCCATCAGCCATGATCGGAATGCTCTCGGTCACCGTCGCTTTGCTCCTGGTGTTGGCCCTTCACAGCCCAATCGGGCTGGCGTGACAGCCGGCAGGCGGGTCGCCATCATAGCCGACGATGGCCAACAAGACGATTACGCTCGAAGAGCCCGGACGGTTCGTCCTCGGCGAGACTGACGCCCCGTCGCGGCCGGGACCGGGTGACGTGCTGGTCGCCGTTCAGAGAATCGGCATCTGCGGCACCGACCTGCACGCCTTCCGCGGCCAGCAACCCTACTTCACATACCCCCGCGTGCTGGGACACGAACTGGGGGTCGAGGTGCTGGAGCTGGGTGAGGGGGTCGAGGATCTTGCGGTGGGAGACCGGTGTGCGGTCGAACCGTACCTCAACTGCGGCCGCTGCCGTCCCTGCCTCGCCGGGCGGACCAACTGCTGCAGTTCGCTGCAGGTGCTGGGGGTCCACATCGATGGAGGCATGCGGCAACGGATCACGGTGCCCGCCAACAAGCTGCACAGAAGTGATCGCCTGAGTCTCGAACAACTCGCGCTGGTCGAAACACTCGGCATCGGTGCTCATGCAGTGGACCGCAGTGCCGTGTCTGAGGGCGAGGACGTACTGGTGATCGGTGCCGGGCCGATCGGGCTGGCCGTTACGCAGTTCGCCCAGATCGCCGGGGGACAGGTCACCGTGCTCGACATCAACCGCCGCAGACTCGCCTTCTGCCGCGACCTGTTCGGAGTCCCCCGCACAATCGTCTCGGGTGAAGACGGCGCCGAGCCGATCGAGCAGGTGCGTGAGGCGTTTGGGGGTGAGTTGCCGACGGTGGTGTTCGACGCGACGGGGTTTCCGCCATCGATGAACGCCGCGTTCGATCTGACCGGCAGCGGGGGCCGACTGACGATGGTCAGCCTGGTCCAGGCCGATATCTCGTTCAACGACCCCGAGTTCCACCGCAAGGAACTCACGGTGCTGGCCACGCGGAATTCGACCGCCGAGGACTTCCGCCGTATCATCTCGCTGATCGAATCGGGAACCGCCGACACCACGCCCTGGATCACTCACCGTGCCGACTTCGACGGCATGATCGGTGAGTTCCAGAACTGGCTCGACCCCGAGTTCGGAGTGATCAAGGCCATGGTCGAGCTCGAGTAGCTCAGCCGCTGCCCAGCTCGACCGCCGGCGTGTAGGCCAGTTTTTCCAAGTGCGGCGTCTCGATCCGCCGGCCTCCCGCCGCGCGAGAATCGTGCAGAGCGTCGAGTACTCCGGTGACCAGCAACGTCCGCTCGACCGGATAACTCGGCTTCTTGCTGCGGAACATCACCTCGATGTGGTTGCACAGGAAGCTGAAGTGGTCCCGCTGCGGCTTGGGCAGCACGGCACAGGTCCCCAACGGTTTGTCGCGGCCGCGGACCTTCGCGGCGAAGGTGAACTCGGACGTCAACCCGGTCGGACCGGTGCAGACGGCTGCGACGAACCCGTCGCTGTACTCGACCCGGAACACGATTGCCCGAGCGATGCGATCCATCGAAAACGGCCGGCGGCGGTTCCTGGGGGCGGCGGCGATCGAGGATGCGACCAGTTCGACCGGCCACTTTCCGGCCTTCGCGGCGGCGACCGCTGCGGGGCCTTCGATCGCCTGAACCGCCCGCACGCCGACCTCGCCACCAGCCCGCTTCTCGACAAACGTCTGCAGGAACTCCAGGCAATGGAACCCGTAACTCTCGAAGCTCCCCCCACCCACGACCACTGCGCTCTCGAGTTGCACACCCTGCCGAAAAGCCAGCGGCGGCTGACGCCAGGTCACCGGGACACTCGAGCCGGCCATCAGCGGGAACTTCAGCTCGCGGCTCTGGCGGTACATCCACTCGGCGTTCTTCCAGGAAAACGAGAGATGCTTGTCGTTGAAGACCGGCACGCTCCGCTTGCTGTGCCGGAACACCTTGACGATCTCCTCGAACAGCCGGCGACGAGGGTAGAGTTTCTGGCCCTTGGTGTTGAGCGGGTAGTCTCCGTGCTCGCCGACCAGCAGGACGCCGTCGACATCGAGCAACCCGTCCTTGCCCACCAGTGCCTCGCCGGGACGTTTGACCAGCGGCACCCCGTATCGCGCCGCCATGCCGCGGCCAATGTCGGTCTTCGGAAACTGCTCGACGTACAGCCTGGCCACTCGGCAGTGAGGATTGTGGATCCGGCCCACCACCCCGTAGCCCTCGATGAACTTCGTGATGATGTCGTCGGCGTGCGAGTACTTGTGGTAGGTCGTGGTGATCGCCGCGATACGCAGCGGACGACCCTGGGGCGGTCCCAGGGCGTCGGTGGGCAGAACGACCCGAGGTGCCGGCAGCGACTGGCTCTTGCCAACACCATCCCCCTCGGCCGACAACGTCGTCGAAGACATCAACCCGACCGAGGCCACCGACGTCGACAGCTCTAGAAACCGACGCCGCGAGACGCGCATGACTCGTTCCCCCAAGTTGGCCATCAGTCAGAGCCTTACGTGATATGGGCCCCGATCGCTTCGGTGTAGACGGCGTACAGCGACTGGCTGCCGGTCATGAACAGCCGGTTCCGCTTCGTGCCTCCGAAACAGACGTTCGAGCAGATCTCGGGCAACAGGATCTGACCGATCCGGGTCCCATCGGGAGCGAAGATGTGGACACCGTCGTAACCGGCACCGACCCAGCCGGCGCTGGCCCAGATGTTGCCGTCGCGGTCGGCTCGGATCCCGTCGGCGAACCCAGCCTGCGACTTGCCATCAATCTCCAACGCCATCGACGTGAACTCGCGGCCGTTCTTGATCCGCTTGCCATTGTCGATGTCCCAGACCTTGATGTTCTTCGGGGCGTCGGGGTAGTGGCTGGCACCGGTGTCGGCGACATAGAGCTTCTTGTAGTCGGGCGAGAAGCACAGGCCGTTGGGCTTGAAGATCTCGTCGGTCAGCTTGGTCACCTTGCCGCTCTTTGCATCGATCCGGTAGACCGCTTCCTTTTGCAGAGGCTGCACACTGGTGGTGTTGGCCTTGTGGCCCTCGTAGTTCATCAGGCTCCCGTAGCCGGGATCGGTGAACCAGATCGCCCCGTCGTCGGGATGCACGATCGCGTCGTTGGGAGCATTCAGCTCCTTGCCGTTCACGATGTGAGCCAGCACGGTGATCGTGCCGTCGTACTCGTAACGGACCACCCGGCGGTTGCCGTGCTCGCAGGCGATCTGCCGACCCGCGAAGTCGAAGGTGTTGCCGTTGGAATTGCCCGAGGGGTGCCGGAACGTACTGACGTGGCCGTCCTCCTCCAGGTACCTCATCTGCACGTTGTTGGGAATGTCGCTCCAGAGCAGGTAACGGCCGACTCCGTTCCACGCCGGACCCTCGGCCCAGAGCATGTCCTTGCTGTGGTAGACGCGGCGGATGGCCGAGTTGCCCAGCTTGTACTTCTTGAACCGATCGTCGAGCACGACGATGTCGGGGTCGGGGTAACGAATCGGCTGAGCGTTGGCACCGTAACGGCTGCGGCCCTTGGGCGAGACCGCCTTGTCCTGGCCTGAGGCCACGTGAGCTCCCAAGGCGATCGCCGCGGCGGCACCCAGGAAGTCGCGACGGGCCAGGCCCGAATTGTTCTGGTTTGCACGATCAGACTGGGCTGGTTGGTACTGCTTGGTCGTCATCGCTGTCGTCCTCGTGATGTGGGTCACTGTGTTCAAGTGGGTTGTCTCGTTGAGTCTCACTTCGCTGTGTCGATCGCCAGCATGCGGACGCAGACTGGTGAGGGTACCTGGATCACCGAGCCGGTCTCGGCCAGCTTGCCCGTCTTGCGGTCGATCTTCAGCACATGGATCGTGTCCGAATCCTGGTTCTCGGCCAGCAGGAAGCGGCCCGAGGGATCCAGCCCGAAGTTGCGAGGCGTCTTGCCTCCGGTGCTGTAGTTGCCGACGTAGGTCAGCCGCCCGGTCTTTCGATCGATCCGGTAGCTGACGATCGTGTTGTGGCCTCGATTGGAACCGAACAGGAACCGACCTCTGACCCCGACCCGCAGCTCCGCGGTACTCATGCCCTCACCCTGTTTTTCACCCGGAGGCAGAGTCGAGATGGTCTGGATTTCCTTGAAGGTTCCGGCCTTGCTGTTCCACGAGAACGCGGTCACCGTCAGGTTGATCTCGTTGATCACGTAGCCGAACCGGCCGCCGGGGTGAAACGAAAAGTGTCGTGGACCGGCTCCGGCAACCACCTTCGGCCCGGCTGGCTTGTTGGCCAGCAGGGTGCCCTTGGCCGGGTCGAACCGGTAGACCAGCACCTGGTCCATGCCCAGGTCGGCGGCGACGGCGAATTGGCCCGAGGGGTCGATGTTGATCGAGTGAGCATGCGGGGCGGCCTGGCGAGGCTTGAGCAGGCCCGAGCCGGTGTGCTGCACGAACGACGACGACGGACCCAGGCAACCGTCGTCGAGAATCGAGTAGCCGATCACGCTGCCGCCGGTGTAGTTGGCCACCAGCACGGTCTTGCCCGATCTGTCGATGACCAGGTGGCAGGGATGAGCACCCCGGGTGGGCTGCTGGTTCATCAGATTCAAACGGCCGGTCTTCGAGTCGATCTCGAACGAGCTGATCCCGCCACTGTTCTTCAGCCCGTCCCACTCGGAGGTCTCGTTGACCGCAAGCACATGCTTGCCGCCGGGGTGAATGGCCAGGAACGACGGATCGGGAGTCTTGGCCGCCAGGCTGACCTTGCCCGCCTTGCCGGTGCGGGTGTCAAACGAGAACTGGTAGATGCCTTGGCTGTCGCCCTTGGTGTAGGTGCCAACGTATACGCGCACGGTTCGTGATGCTCTCTTCCTGGCCTTCTTCCTGGTGGTCTTCTTGTCGTCTGCGGGGGCTGCGGGGGCTGCGGGGGAAGAGGCCAGTGTGAGGGCCAGTGCCACGAGCACGGCCAGGCACCGGGTCGGGATGCACGAGAGGCTGGTCATGTTGAGTGTCCTGGTGTGAGGTTGGCCGTGATGCTCCCCGTCAGTGTCGTGAAGGGGGATCGATGATTGTCGGAGAACACTCGATGATTCTCAAGCAGCCCGACCGCGCAGTACAATATTGGAGCGTGAAATGCGGCATCTGCGACGTACAGGGAACCCGACCCATGCTCTTTCGCTCGATGACTCACCTGTTATTGGCCTCCGTCGCTGTGTTCTTCGCGGTTGGTGGTTCCGGCAGCATGAGTGCCCGGGCCCAGGACGGCGATACGGCGATCGGGTTCCAGTTCCCCAGGAATTCCGCCTCGTGGGTCAACTCACAACCGTTCACCCGCGAGCAGATCAGCGGCAAGTGTGCAGTGATGGTGTTCTTCGAAGAGGGGTGACCGAAGTGTTCGGGCATGTGGCCCGGTTTGCAGGCGGTCGCCCGCAAGTTTCAGGATAAGCCGGTGTTGTTTCTCGCGGTCAACTCGGGAACACCCCGGCCGCAGCTGCAGTCGTATCTCCGCAAGAACAAGGTCCGCTGGCCGGCGATTGCCGACACCGACCGTTCGTTCGAGCGAAGTTGTGGAGTGCCGACGATCAGCCTGCGGAACATCTACCAGGTCCGGATCATGAAGCCCGACGGCACACTGATCGCCACCAGCCCGACTCGGATGGAGCAGGCGTTGTCCGGAGCCGTGGGTGCGGCGAAGTGGAATGTCGACCCCAAGGGGATCCCTGTGAGCCTGAAGTCGGCGTGGGTCAACGTCGAGTTCGGCAACTTCGCCTTGGCGGCGTCGACCTTGAAGAAGGCGGGCAACTCGAGAAAGCCTGAGACCAAGCAGGGTGCCCGCAAGCTGCTCGATTACGTCGGCGAGAAGATGAGCAAGCAGATCGAGTCTGCCAAGAAGGCCGAGGCTGACGGCAAGCTGTGGGTTGCCTTCCGCGGCTACTCGGACGCCGCGGTACGCTACAAGGGCTACGAACTGCCCAAGGACATCACGGCCACGATCAAGAAGCTGCAGACCAGTCCGGATGTCAAGAAGGAGGTGACGGCCCTGAGAATCCTGGCGGCGGCCAAGAGGAAGCTGTACGGCAAGACGGTCTCGTCTCGCAAGAGCGGGTTCCGGGCCCTGGAACGGCTGGCCGAGCAGCAGGCCGAGACCCAAGCAGGCCTGGAAGCTCAGCGACTGATCGATTCGCTGAATAAACGGTAGCCGATTCCGGCTGAGGATTTGTGGAGAGGCCGGGATCCTCGCAATTCTCTCTACCGCCATTCCGACGGCCAGCTGCTGGTGTGCCAGCCGCTGCGGATACGCCATTCGCGCAACTCGTCGAGCAACGCGCTCTTGGGCCCGGCCGCCTCGGGATCATCCCACCGGTTGATCAACTCGCCCGGGTCCGTCTCGAGGTCGAACAACTGACCCCACGGCTCGTCGAGGAAGTGCACCAGCTTCCATCGGCTGTCGCGGACCATCGTCACGAACTCGGTCCCCTGCAGGATGCCGTCCTTGCCGTGCTCGGCGTAGGCGAACCGCCGAGGGGTCCAGTCACGACCCTCGAGTGCATCGCCGAGCGAGACCGCCTCGAGTGACGCGGCGGGTTCCAGGCCGGCCAGCTCGAGCATCGCGGGACCGACATCCATGTGCTGGCACAACCCGTCGATCTCCACACCCGCCGGGTAACGACCCGGTGCCCACGCGATCAGAGGCACCCGCAGGATCAGGTCGTACATCGTCCACTTCTGGCTGTGGCCATGATCGGTCAGGCAGTCGCCGTGGTCACTGGTAAAGAAGACCACGGCGTTCTCGAGATAACCCTTCGTGTCGAGTGCCTGCAGGATCTCGCCCACCTTCTCATCGATCATCGTGACGTTGGCCAGGTAATGAGCCCGCTGGCGGTGACGTTGCTCGGTGGTGGGGTCGAGCAGATGGATGACCGAGTCGTGGTCGACCTCAGAATTGTGCTGCCGCATTTCCTGGAACGGGGGAGGCTGAGAGGCCAGCTCCGCTTCAGTCACCTCCATCAATGGCAGGTCCTTCTCGAGATACGGATCGAGAAACCTGCGGGTGGGGTCATAGGGTGGATGCGGGCCCGGGAACCCGATCTGTAGGAACAGAGGCTGCTCGGAGACGGGTTTCGAGTCGATCCACCAGGTGGCCAGGTCGCCGACAAACATGTCCGACTGCATGTCCTCGGGCAGCTCCCACTCGAACGCACCCAGGCACTCGGCGTAGTCGGACCTC
>CAUZJR010000269.1:0-7521 GCA_963580005.1 Planctomycetota bacterium | reverse complement strand
GCCGCTCCGCAAGGGACACATGGCCCTGATGGCCTACGACCTCGACGCCAAGGGTGAAGCGACCTTCCGCAAGACGCTGGTCGACTACTACCCCGAGGACGGCCCCGATGGCCTGGTCGTCGACGCCGACGGCAACCTGTTTGTCGCAGTCCGCAGCGAAAAGAAGCCCGGCATCGTCGTCTACTCGCCCGCGGGCAAGGAACTGGCCTACATCAAGACGCCCGAACTGCCGACCAATGTCGGCTTCGCCCGAGGCCGGGACGCCAAGCTGCTCTACATCACCTCCGGCAAAAGCCTCTACCGGATCCGCACCAACGTGAAGGGATACCAACTGCCCGAGGCCAAGTGAGCCCGCCGGACCACTGATCGGCCACCACTTCACAACAGGATCCCCAGCGGGCCGCAGGCGATCTTCCGCCAGCGGCCCGCTGTGCTAGAATCGAGACCCGCGGCGGGTGGTCCCCGCCCCGGCGACGCCAGGCCCTGACCTTGTGCCGCCTGCAAGTCCCTTCCTCGATTCCGCCAGACCCATGCCGCGAGCGATCGCCATCCTGCTGCTGATCGCCCTCCTTGAGGGCCGTGGGCATGCCGCGGACAAGCCGCCGGACTTCCAGAAACAGATCCTGCCGATTCTCAAGGCCCGCTGCACCGGCTGCCATTCGGGTCCCAAGCCCAAGGCCGGCCTCGATCTCTCATCCCGCGGCGGAGTGCTCGCCGGAAGCAACCGCGGGGCGGTCGTGAGAATCAACGCGGCCGAGAGCAGCCGGCTGTGGGGGGTGCTCGCCTCAAATCGGATGCCCCGCAAAGGTCCCAAGCTGACCGCAGCGGAAAAAGGACTGATCCGGACGTGGATCAACGAAGGGGCCGCGGGAACCGGAGACGCACCCCGGGCGGCCAATGACCTGGACGACATCCGACTCGACGAATTGAGCGATGACGAGCGAACCTTCTGGGCTTTCCAGCCACCACGTCGACCGCCGGTCCCCAACACGCTTATCGAAAACACCGCACAGGTAGCGATCAATCCCGTCGACAGCTTTCTGCTGGCCGCACTGCAGAAACGCAAGCTGGCACTCTCGCCATCGGCCGATCGCGCCACGCTGCTGCGACGACTCAGCTACGACCTCACCGGGCTCCCCCCCGCCCAGGCCGACCTCGATCGCTTCCTGGACCACCCCGATCCCGATGCCTACCGGCACGAGGTCGAACGGCTGCTGGCCAGCCCGGCCTATGGGGAACGCTGGGGACGTCACTGGCTCGATACCGCCGGCTACGCCGATTCGGCCGGAGTCCTCAGCGAAGACCGACCGCTGCCGTTCACCTGGCGGTTTCGCGATTACGTGATCCGGGCACTCAACGACAACACGCCCTACGACCGCTTCCTGCACGAACAGATCGCCGGGGACGAATTGACCGAGTACTGGAAGCACTTCGAAACGGCCGATCGGTTGCCCGAGGACGTGGTGCGGGGACTGATCGCCACCGGCTTCCTGAGAATGGCAGCCGACTCGTCCCGACCCGACTTCAGCACGATCAAGAACGCCGACGCACTCTACTTCTACCCCACGCTCAACGACACGCTGCAAATCGTCGCCTCGACCACCATGGGGCTGACCCTGCACTGTGCCCGGTGCCACAGCCACAAGTTTGACCCGATCTCCCAGGCCGACTACTACCGCCTGCAGGCGATCTTCATGCCCGCGCTCAGGCCCGCGCAGTGGGTTCCCCAGATGAAGCGGCGGCTGCTGAAGGCCACCCGCAAGCAGCAGGACTCCGCCCAGAAGCAAAACGCCAAGGTCGATGCGAACCTCAAGCGGATCACCGGCGAGCTGAAGACTCTCGAAACGACCTTCGCCCGGAAACTCCATGACAGTCGACTGGCAGCCTTGCCCCTGCCGATCCGGGCCGACGTGGACCGGGCCCTCAAGACCGAGAGCGGTCGTCGCGACGAGATCCAGCAGTACCTCGCCGGCAAGTTCGGTAGCCACCTGCGACCCGACCAGAAGGCCCTGGCCACCGCGCTGCCTCGAACCTTTCCCGAGTACCCCAGGCGGCAGTCTGAATTGCAACAGCAGCAGTCAACCTGGCAGCGACGCCGGGTCCATCTCGAGGAAATCCGCGCCCTGTACGACCTGCCCGGCGAGGTCCAGACCCCCTTGCTGCGTCGCGGTGACCCTCTGACCCCCGGCCCGGCGGTCGGTCCCGAGGTCCCTGTTGTGCTCCGTAACGGGCGTGCCCTGGAGTGGAGTGCACCGGCCAAGACGGCCCGCACCACCGGCCGTCGCCTGGCCTTTGCCCGCTGGTTGACTCACCCCGACCACCCCCTGACCGCCCGCGTGATGGTCAACCGGATCTGGATGCACCATTTCGGCCGCGGCCTCGTCAGCACGCCCGACGACTTCGGCTCCAGCGGTGCCGCCCCCACGCATCCTGGGCTGATCGATTGGCTGGCCCGCGAATTCATCGATTCGGGCTGGGACATCAAGCACATCCATCGCCTGGTCCTGCTCTCAGCCGCCTACCGCCAGGTCTCGCGTCCATCCGCCCATGTCATCGCCGCCGCCGAAACCATCGACCCCGACAATCTCTTCCTGTGGCGGCAGACTCTGCGGCGACTCGGTGCCGAACCATTCCGTGACGCCGTACTGGCCGTCTCGGGTCGACTCGACCAGCGTCCCTTCGGAGCCGCGCTGCGGGTGGCCCGACGGCCCGACGGGGAGGTCAACATGGCCGACGGGCAGCCCGACAATCGACGCAGCATCTACATCCAGATCCTCAGGCTGAATCCTCAGACCATGCTCCAGGCCTTCGACCAGCCCACGATCGAGATCAACTGTTCGCAGCGTTCCCAATCGACCGTGGCCACCCAGGCCCTGACACTCTGGAACAGCCGTTTCATGGAGAAAGCCGCCCGCTCGTTCGCCGCCCGCATCCGCAGCGACGACAACCGGCAGATCGCCGCCCGGGCGATTGGCTTGGCGTATTCGAGGCCTGCGACCGATGAGGAACTGCAGGTGATCGAGACGTTCCTGGTCGACCAGTCCCGCCGACACCTGACCGGGCCCGCCGGCAAACCGGTCGATGCCAAGAGTGCCCGCCTGCTGGCGATCACCGACCTGTGCCACATGGTGCTGGCCAGTAACGAGTTTGCCTACGTTGACTAGGACCCCGACACCGGACACCTCACCCATGTTCGTTCAACCGCTCTCGAGACGATCGGTCCTGTCGGGCCTGGGCAACGGCTTTGCCGGATTGGCCCTGGGCAGCCTGGTCCAGCCCGACGCCCGCGGCGACGGCGAGACGGCCTCGCTCAGCCAACGGCCCCAGGCGTTTTCCGGCCCCGCCCGGGCCGTGATCCAGCTCTTCATGCACGGCGGACCCAGCCACGTCGACCTGCTCGACCCCAAGCCGATGCTCGACCGCTACCACGGCACCACGCCTCCGGCCGAGATCGACGACGACGAGGATCGCACCAAGTACCTGCTGGGCACCCCCTTCCCCTTCCGCCGTCACGGCCAAAGCGGACTCGAATTCTCCTCGGCCCTGCCCCACATCGCCAGCCACGCCGACGACATCGCGGTGATCCGCTCGATGTTCACCGAGCACCGCAACCACGAGCAGGCCATCTGGATGGCCAACACCGGCCTGGTCCGCCCCGGCCGACCCAACATCGGCAGCTGGGTCGCCTATGGACTGGGCTCTGAAACCAGCGACCTGCCGGCCTACGTGGCACTGCCGGATCCGGTTGGCCTGCCCGTCGACGGCGCCCGCAACTGGTCCAGTGGCTGGTTGCCTCCGATCTACCAGGGCACCCCCTTCCGGTCCCAGGGCGTCCCCGTCCTGCACCTCAATCCCGCCACACCACGCAGCTCGCGTGTCAGCACCGGCCGGCTGGGACTGCTGCAGGCACTCAACCGCAAACATCTCCGACAACGACCCGGCGAACTCGAACTCGAAGCCCGGATCGCCAACTTCGAACTCGCCGCCCGCATGCAACTCTCGGCCACCGACGCCCTGGACCTCAAGAACGAGACCGCCGAAACCCACGCACTCTATGGACTCGACAACCCCGCCACGAAGTCCTACGGAGCCCGCTGCCTGATGGCACGTCGGCTGGTGGAACGAGGCGTACGATTCGTGCAGCTGTTCATGCGCGGGCAGCCCTGGGACACGCACTCGAACAACACCAGCGGGCTGACCAAGGTCTGCGGCCAGACCGATGGACCCGTCGGCGGACTGCTGACTGACCTCAAGCGACGCGGCCTCTTCGAATCGACCATCGTGCAATGGGGCGGCGAATTCGGACGCACCCCCGGCGCAGAACTCCGCGATGGCAATACCGCCCGAGGCAACGAGGGACGTGACCATCACCCCTACGGATTCAGCGTCTGGCTGGCCGGAGGCGGCATCCGCGGAGGACAGGCCTACGGGGCCACCGACGACTTCGGGTACCGCTCGATCCAAAATCGAACCCAGACCGCCGACCTGCATGCTACGATCCTGCACCAACTCGGACTCGACCACGAACAACTCACCTACACGCACAACGGCCGAGACGAACGGCTCACCGACGTCTACGAAGCCAAAGTCATCAGACCGCTGATCGACTCCTGACCACACCGCAGCCACACCGCAGCCACACCGCAGCCTCAGCTTCCCACGCCGCAGCCTCAGCTTCCCACGCCGACCCGGTCGCTGCCCTTCACAACCACTCCGAACCTGCTAGCCTCGAGTTGGCGGCCCATTCCACGACTCGGGCAGGACCGCTCAACCGTCCGCTCGGGGCTGGAAATCCGAGGCAAGATCCAACAGGGACTTGTACTGGGTTTTTCTTGGCGAAAGTCGCTAGACTGTTGCTTGGCGATTTTTAGCTAGGGCTGACCAGGCTGTACTGTTGCAAGGAATGCAATCATCGCACGAAACCGGAACACATTTGCCAAACGCCAACGCGAGATGGAGAAGAAGGCGAAAGCCGAGGCCAAGCGGCAGCGGCGTATCAGGAGGAAGCAAGGGCTCGATGACCCTGAGGGAGCCGAAGGCGACCCCGCAGCGGAAGCCGAGAACCAGGCCGATCCGATAGACGACCTGGACGACGACGACGATGACCTGGGCTTCTCCCTCGATTCGGGTCGTCTCCCGCACTGACACATCGACATCACCTACGCAGGCCATCTTCGTCACGTAAAGCGTTTTCGTGACCGGGGTGACCAACTTTTTTCGAGAGAATTGGACGACACTGATGGCAGAAGGCACGATCAAGAGACTGACAGACAAGGGTTTTGGATTCATCGAGGACGGCTCGGGCACCGACGTGTTTTTCCACATGTCGGCGTTGGAAGGCAGCCAGTACGACGACCTGCAGGAAGGTCAACAGGTCTCGTACAACGTCGGCACCGGCCCCAAGGGCCCGCGTGCTGAAAACGTCCGGGTGGTCTGAGACCACCGGAGACGTAGAACCCGTTTGATGAGTGCGGCGGGGCGTGTCCGGTCAGGATGACCGACGGGCCGCCGCGGTCAATCGGTCCATCCATTGCTGCACCTGGATGGCATCGCCGAACGCGGCCCCGACCGGGACTGCCTGGTCGCCGCGCGCCACGCGGCAAAAGCAACGCAGCTCTTCGGCCAGCATCCCCGTGGCCCCCTCGGCGTCGGTCCGGATCTCCAACGCCATCGGCCACTCGGCTACCTCGCCCCACACCTCAACCGGGCGTGGGTTCGCGACCGCTCGAGCCGCCCAACCGTCGCCGAAGACCTCCATGCGGTCCACCCCGCGAGGCGGCATGCCCCCGGGTGTCAGGTACGACGCCGACAGCGAGACCAGTGGACCCTCGTCCCACTGCAACTGCGCCAACGCCAGGTCGATCGCACCCCCTGCCGTCCGATGGAACTGGCACGAAACACTCGACGGGTCGGCACGATCGACCAGCACCTGCACCATGTACAGGTCGTGCACCATCGCCGCATGCAGAGGATTCTCGCCAGGAAACTCCTCCACGATCGACGCCGGACGATGACGGACGCAGTCGATGTGAGCGATCGGACCCCGCACCGAGGCCTCGTCCCGGATCTGGCGAAACTCGCTGTTGAACAGCAGGATGTGCCCGATCATCAGGTTGCCCGGATCCTCGGTCACCAGCCCCCCCAGAGACATCGCCTCGGCCAGGTCCTCTGAAATCGGCTTCTCCAACAGAACCCGCTTGCCCGCCTCGAGCAGCCGACGGGTGATCGGCACGTGAGAGGCGGTCGTCGTGGCCACCACCCATGCCTCCGCCTCGCACTCTGCCAGAGCACTCTCTAGGTCGATCCAGCCCGGGACTCCCGGCAATTCCGCCTGCAACGCCTCGACACTCTCGCTCCGTCGAGCCACCAGCCCGACCAGTTCAGCCTCGGCCAGGCCGGCGATCGTCAACGCGTGCAGACGTCCGAATCGGCCCAGCCCGACCACAGCAACCTTCACACCCGCTCCCCGTGATGACGACATCTGAACGCCTCGAAGCTCTTCGTGTTGTACATCTGCGACCGAGATTCTCACCGCTGGACGCCTCGCAGGCAACCAAGGCCCCACCGTCAGGTCGCATCGGCCGCAGACCCCCCGGCTCACGTTCCACCTTTACCGCACCCGATGGAACCCGTAGACTCGATTTCGCGCAAGCCGTCGCTTATCCATGCGTTTGACCCACTGGCGCACACCGTTGATGACTCAGTCACGACGACGATTTCTGCAAAGCACGCTCTCGGCCGGCACCGCCGGGCTGACGATGCCCGAGTTGTTGAGACTGCAGGCGGCCTCCGAGGGAACTGCCGGAACGCTCGACTCGGACACCGCGGTGATCCAGATCTGGCTGGGGGGAGGCCACAGCCAGTTCGAGACGTACGACCCCAAGCCCGAGGCTCCTGCCGAGTATCGTGGACCCTACGGTGTGATCCCGACCCGTCACGCGGGCATCTCGTTCTGCGAGAAGATGCCGCTGACGGCCCAGGCCATCGACCGGGCCGCGCTGATCCGCTCGATCACCCACACCACCAACGGTCACTACGTCGCCGCTCACTGGCTCTCGACCGGCTACCCCGGCAACATCAGCCCCCCGACCCACCCCTCCTCGGGCTCAATCGTCAGCCACTTCCGCGGTTCCAACGACCCCGGCCTGCCCCCTTACGTCCTGCTCTCGCACGAACAGACCCGCAACCCGGTGATCGGTGCGGTGATGGGGACCGGCTACCTCGGCGTCCAGCACGCTCCGTTTACCGTGATGCAGGACCCCTACCGCGACGAGTTCAAGCCGCAGAAGGTGGCCGAGGCGACCTCGAACCTGAAGCTCGCCGACGACCTGACTCTCGACCGCGTCGACGACCGCCGCAGCCTGCTCCAACGACTCGACCGCTTCGCTCGCAGTGCCGACGCGAGCCGGCAGATGGAGGGCATCGACAAGTTCACCGTCGCAGCACTCGACATGGTCACCAGCGGACGAGCCCGGGACGCGTTTGACCTCTCGCAAGAACCCGACCACGTCCGCAAGCTGT
>CAUZJR010000268.1:0-7554 GCA_963580005.1 Planctomycetota bacterium | reverse complement strand
TCCTGCTGGCCGGTGTTGCTCCCGCAGTTGACGGACAGCGGGATGTTGCCAGCAGACGGCCGGCAAAGGTCCAATCGCACTGGAACCAGTTTCGTGGTCCGGATGGTGACGGCAGGAGCCTGGCGATGGACCTGCCTGTGGAGTTCAGCGAAACGAAAAATGTCCGCTGGAAAACGGTGATTCACGGCAAGGGGTATTCGTCGCCTGTCGTGTGGGGCAACCAGGTCTGGTTGACCACCGCCCGTGAGGATGGCCGTGAACTGTTTGCCCTGTGCGTGGATCTCAAGAGCGGAAAGATCATCCACGACATCAAGGTGTTTGGTGTCGCCAAGCCACAGTCGGCGTACTCGTATCTCAACAGTCACGCAACGCCGACTCCGGTCATCGAGGAGGGACGGATCTACGTGCACTTTGGGAGTTACGGGACAGCCTGCCTGGACACCACCAATGGCAAGAAGCTCTGGGAACGTCGCGATTTTCACTGTGACCACAGGGTGCGGCCGGGATCGTCGCCGATTGTCGACAGCGAGTCACTGTTCGTGGCGTTCGATGGAGTGGACAAGCAGTTCTTCGTGGCCCTGGACAAGAAGACGGGGAAAACGCGGTGGCTGCGAGACCGCAACGTGAAGTCCGACTGGGATGCCACGCTGAGGGCTCGAGGCATCGACCCGCGGGACGTCAAAAAGGAGAAGCCCGGTGACAACAAGAAGTCCTACGCGACGGCCAAGCTGATCGAACTGGACGGGCGGAGCCAACTGATTGCTCCGGCCGCCGAAGCGACGATTTCCTACGACCCTGTCACGGGCAAGGAACTGTGGCGTGTGCACCACCTCGGTGGATTCAATGTCGCGTGTCGCCCGCTCTTTGACCACGGTCTGGTTTACCTGTTCACCAGTGGCCTGACCGGCCATTTTCTGGCTGTTCGCCCGACCGGATCCGGTGATGTCACCGACACTCATGTTGCCTGGAGCACGACTCGAAGTACTCCGCACATTCCGTCGCCGATTATCGTGGATGACCTGATGTTCACGGTGACCGAGAAAGGTGGCATCGCGAGGTGCCTGGAGGCAAGAACCGGCGAGGAGATCTGGCGAAAACGCGTGGGGGGAAGTCACTGGGCGTCGCCCCTGTTTGCCGACGGCAAGATCTACTTCTCCAGCAAGGAAGGGCGGATTTCTGTGATCTCGGCCGAACGTGAGTTCCAACTGGTTGCCGAGAACCGGTTGGATGCGAGTTTCATCGCGTCGCCAGCTGTCGCCGGTAAGGCGTTGATCCTGCGGTCGGAAAAACATCTCTACCACGTGGCCCAGGGTTTCACACGTCCTACGGAGACCCGGTTGGCGGCAAAGCCGGCTCCTGCGCAGAAGACCGCCGCCGGTACGAAGCCCATGCGGCTTTCCGAAACGGAACTCGAGAAACTTGCCGTGGAACTGAAAGCCGCCGTGGCGAACGGAAAGTTGACCGAGAGGGAGGCGATCGCGAAGTACAAGGAGGCTGCTGCTGGTGCTGATGACAAACCATCGAAGACCCCGGTTGTCTCCGTCGACCTGAAGGAGTTGGGCCGGAAACTCAAGGCGGCGGTGGCCGCGGGCGAGATGACCGAGAAAGAGGCGATCGCCGAGTACAAGGAGGCGACTGCAAAAGCCGGTGGTAAGAAGCCCGGGCGGGGGACCGGGAAGTCCGGGGTCCAGCAACTTGGGCCGGCACCCGTGGTCGCCAAGCTGACCTACAAAGGGGTCCGGGGCAAGGACTACATCGTTGTCTTCGAGGTTCCTTCCAAGGACGCCGAGGAAAAATCGAGAGTCGTCTTCGTCGGTGAGCGTTTCCGGAAACAATTCGCCGGGACGAAGATCGGTGCGATGACATCGATCGTGGTCGGCGGTGCCGGCGGCGAGGCCATGGCGATGAAAGGCAAGGGGGCGAAAAAGGGTGGCAAAAAGGGCGGAGCCAACACGTTCTATTCGATCGTGATCGGTCGGCTGAAGTCCAAGGATGTCGAACTGGGTGAATTCACCCTGGATGTGGATTACATCACGGCGATCTATGGAGACCGGAGCCTGAAACAGACGGTGCTTGGCAAGACGGTCAAGGTGGTCGGGATTTCCGGAGCCTGGCTGGACACCCTGCTGTTGATCAAGCGGGGGGAAACCCTGAAGTTCCGATCGGGGACGCTCCAGGGCACGACCTTCTCGCTCTCGCCCAAGGCCACCGTGTTCGAACGGGCCGTTCCGTTCGATCCGGAGACCTACCCGGTGCCGGCCGAGTCGTTTCGTGGATTCCGTGGAGTCGTGGTGGGAACCATCACCGAGAAATCCGAGCAGGGTTACGAGTTGACCCTGAAGATCAATTCGATCGAGAGTTCGCAGAAGAGCAGCCGGGCCACCGATCCCAAGGCGAGTGTTGGTCGGTTGATGAGCATGCGAGGATTCTTTGACCAAAAGTTCCAGGCAAAGTTCGGTGATCTGAAGATCGGTGATCGGATTCGCCTGGGGGCGGTGCACACCGATCCCACCGTCGATTCGTTCACGGTGGTGGAAGAACTCGAGAAACAGGCAGCCACAACGGCCGGGGACAAAGGGAAGTCGGGCAAATGACCGTGATGACTGGCCGATGGGTTTCCGGTTCGTCCCGACCCCTGTCGGCGATTCGGGTTGCCGCGTGTTTGGCGGCGGTGTGCTTGGGTCCTGTCCGGGCCGCTGAGCCGCTGCGTCCGGTGTCGGAACGTTTTTCCGGAGCCGATGTTCGCGAGGCTCCCGATTTCCAAAAGCACGTCATCCCGCTACTCGGACGGCTCGGTTGCAACTCGGCCAAGTGCCACGGTTCGTTCCAGGGACAGGGCGGGTTCCGGTTGTCGCTGTTCGGTTTCGATTTCGCCAGTGATCACGCGGCACTGACGGCCGAGGCCACCTCCGAAGACGGGACACGGATTGTCACCGCCACGCCCGCCACCAGCCTGGTGCTCCGCAAGCCGACGCTGAAGACCGATCACGAGGGTGGCAAGCGGTTGGAACCCGGCAGTTGGGAGCACCGCTTGCTGCTGCGATGGATCGAGACGGGTGCCAGGGGCACAGAATCGGCCAGGGCCCTGGTCCGGCTGGATGTCTCGCCTCGCGAGATCGTCTTCGCTGACAAGCAGTCCGAGGTGACCCTGAAGGTCGTGGCCACCTGGAAAGACGGATCAAGCGAGGACGTGACCGGGCTATGCCGGTTCCGCAGTAACGACGATTCGGTGGTCACCGTCGATTCGAAGGGCCACTCGAAGGTCGCCGGCACCGGTGACACTCATATCGTGGCCTTCTACGACAACGGCGTGGCAGCGGTCCCGGTCATGCGACCCGTCGGCGGTCGATCCCTGAAGCCGACCGGCGGGGCATTCGCCAACCCGATCGACGGGTTCGTCGCCGCCAAGCTCGCCAAGCTCGGACTGGAAGCCTCGGCGGTCTGCAGCGATGCCGAGTTCCTGCGGCGGGCGTGTATCGACATTACCGGATCGCTGCCGGCACCCGACGAGGTGGAATCGTTCCTGGCCTCGAAGCACCCGGACAAGCGGTCGCGGAAGATTGCCGAGTTGCTCGATCGGCCCGCCTACGCCGCGTGGTGGACCAACAAGCTGTGCGATTTTACCGGCTGCAGTCCGACGGCTCAGACCGACGTTCTGGAAGTCGGCCAGGCCATGACGATCCAGTGGTACCGCTGGGTGCACCGCCGAGTGGCCGACAACGTGCCCTACGACAAGCTGGTCGAGGGCATCGTGCTGTCGGAGGGACGCCAGGGCGAGCAGACCGCCGGGGAGTACTCGGCCGAGATGTCCTCGTACGTCCGACGCCAGGCTCCGGCCGACTTCTCGAAACGCCCGACGATGCCTCATTACTGGACCCGCAACAGCATCAGGGAGCCCAAGTCCAAGGCGTTGGCGTTCGCCCACAGCTTCCTGGGGGTCCAGTTGCAGTGTGCCGAGTGTCACAAGCACCCCTTTGATCGCTGGACGCAGCAGGACTTCACCGAGTTCACCCGGTTCTTCGAGGGCGTGGGATCTCGCGGGGGCCGGGTGGGATTCCCCCAGTTCGCCGCGGCGCGGGCCGGCAATGTCATCCGCTGGCCGTACCTGGTCGCCCGAAGCGACGAGGACCGGGAGTTGCAGTTGCTGGGCAGCGGCACGGTGCGGATCGAGGCGGGTGCCGACCCGCGGCGTCCGATCATGGAGTGGATGCGGGACCCCGGGAATCCGTGGTTCGCGCGGGCTTTCGTCAACCGGGTCTGGGCCAGCTACTTCCATAGGGGCATTGTCGATCCTCCCGATGCCTTCACCCCCGCCAATCCGCCCAGCCATCCGGGGCTGCTGAAGTGGCTGACGGCCGGGTTCATCGAGAACAAGTTCAACATGAAGTGGCTGCATCGGCAGATCGCCGGCAGCCTGGCGTACCAGCGGAGTTGGAAGCCCAACGCCACCAACCGCCGGGACCGCAGGAACTTCAGCCGGGCGATTCCCCGGCGGCTGCCGGCGGAGGTGATCTACGACGCTGTCAAGCAGGCCACCGCCGCGACGGACCAGTTGCAGACGGTTCGCAACAACCTGCAGCGGCGTGCGACGGGGTTCCTGTCGATGCGGATGGCCGGCACGTACGCGATGAACGTCTTCGGCAAGCCGTCGCGGTCACTGAATTGTGACTGCGAACGAGTCAACCAGCCGTCGCTGTTGCAGGCGGTGTTCCTGCACAACGATCCGTTGATCCGGATGCGGTTGGACGAGAGTGGCTGGATCGACGAGGTGGCCGAGGCATCGACGGGTCCGGGTGCCGCGGCGACGGTGGCCGATCGGGCCAGCTGGATCCGGCTGGCATGGCTCAGGACGCTGGGTCGACCGCCGAGTGCGGCCGAGGTGTCTCGGGCCCAGCGACACCTGTCGACGTCGAAGTCGATTCCCGATGGACTGCGCGACCTGATGTGGGCACTGATCAACACCAAGGAATTCGTACTGAATCACTGATCCGGCCGTCGTCGACACGATGGGCGGTTTCGGGTACCCGGCAGGATGAAGACCATGACCTTCCCGACCGATTCACGATTCTCACGCCGTACGCTGCTGCAGGTCGGCGGGCTGGGCGCCGGGCTGACACTGGCCGAAGGCCTGAAACTGCGGGCCGCGGGCAAGGCCGAGGGTGGCCTGCGCTCGGCGATCTTCGTCTTCCTCGAAGGCGGACCGTCTCACCAGGACACCTTTGATCTGAAGCCCGAGGCCCCCGCCGAGTTCCGCGGCGAGTTCACCCCGATCGACACCTCGGTGCCGGGTGTGCAGATCTGCGAGCAGCTGCCGATGCTGGCCAGGGACTTTGGCCGCTACGCGATCGTTCGCGGTGTGACTCACAACCTGGCCGACCACGGGATCGGCAAGAAGTATGTGCTGACCGGCAACCTGCCGACGCCGGTGTTGCAGTATCCCGAGTACGGTAGCGTGGTCGCCCGCCAGCATCCCTCGGCCCGCGACCTGCCGACCTACGTGGCGATCGACGAAGCGTTCGTCGGGCCGGGTTACCTGGGCACGCAGTACAGTGCGCTGACGGCCGAGAAGCCTCGTCACGGTTTTCCCTACCGCGTTCGCGGCGTGACGTTGGACGATGGCCTGACAGTGGCTCGCTACGGCCGCCAGAAGCAGTTGCTCGACGATCTGGATACCGCCTTCCGCGGTTTCGAGGAGCTCGACGACGAGGTGCGGTCGCTGGACCGCTTCTCCGAGCAGGCCTACCAGATCATCAGCTCTCCCCGCACGCGGACCGCGTTTGATCTCTCGAAGGAGAAGAGTTCCGAGAGCGACAGGTTCGGCAAGCACGAGTTCGGCCAGACGCTGCTGCTGGCCTGCCGATTGATCGAGGCGGGCGTGCACTTTGTGACGGTCAGGCTGAGGCCGGCCGAGTTCGATTTCGACACGCACTCGAACAACTTTTCGAAGCTCCGCACCCTGTTGCCTCCCTTCGACCGTGGCCTCTCGGCCCTGCTCGAACGGCTCGATGACCGGGGACGGCTGGGTTCGACCTCGCTGTTCGTCACCGGTGAGTTCGGTCGCACCCCGCGGGTCAACGGTGGCGGTGGACGGGATCACTGGGCCCGGGCGATGTGTTCGCTGTTGGCCGGTGGAGACATCCGGGGTGGGAGCGTGGTGGGTGCTTCCGATGCGACGGCCAGTGCTCCCAGTGGCGATGGGTACTCGCCGGATGACCTGGCGGCGTCGTTTTTCCAGAACACCGGGATCGATCCGAAGACCGAGTTCCAGACCAACGTGGGACGACCGGTCACCCTGGTGCGTAACGGGTCGGTGATCGAACCGCTGTTTGTGTAAGGCTCGACTTGTCCGAGTTCCTGCTCACTCTCGTCCCCGGCTGCCATGGCTTGGCGATGTTTCGCTCGGCGGTGCTTGCCGCTGTGCTATTGATTGGCAGTCCGATCCCGGGGTTGGCCCGGGGAGAGGATGAAACGGGTGAATCGTCGCCGGCAGCCGCCGGGGAATCCGACGAGACGGAGACCCGGGGCGGCGCGGCGGATCTCTGGGATGCCGCGTCTGTCGGGGATGTCGAGGCAATCGAGCGGCAACTGGACGCGGGAGCCGATATCAATGCTCGCCATCCGGCTAAAGGGAGCACTCCTCTGATCGTCGCGGCATTGCTAGGCCACGTCGATGCCGTCCGCGTGCTGCTCGACCGGGGCGCCGATGTGAACGCCCGTGGTGACGACAAGGGCACGGCGTTGATTTCTGCGGCGTTCGTCGGACGAACCGAGGTCGTCGAGTTGCTGATCGAGCGTGGTGCCAAGATCGACTTCAGGAACAAGCATGAGTCGTCGGCATTGGATGCGGCCCGCGTCGAATGGGAACTCACCCAGGAGATCCTCACGCAAATTGCGGTGGTGATTGACGACGAGGAACTGAAGACCGGCCGCGAGGCAACCATCGAGGTGCTCAAGGCACACGGCGCCAAGGACAAGGAGGATGAGGGGTGGGTGGTGGTGGCCGTGATTGTTGCGGTTGTGGTCGTGGTCGTAGTGGTGTTCCACACGATCTTCATGGCGGCCATCTGCCTGATGATCCGGTCGCTGTTGAATTCGCTTCCCGAAGAGCACCGGCAGTTGGAGATGCAGCACGTGTGGTGGCTGCTGGTGCCGTGCTTCAACCTGGCCTGGAACTTCTTCGTGTTTCCGAAGCTGGCCCGGTCATTTGTCGCCTGTTTCCGGTCACAGGGAAGCTCGGATGCCGACGGAGCCGTCGACCTGGCTATGGGCTATTGCATTGTCAGCGGGATCAGCGTCTTCGACTTTGGCGGCCCCGGGGTAGGACGGGTGGTGCCCGTCTTGCTGCTGGTCTTGCTGCTGGTGAAGTTGTACAAGTTGCGTCGCCGGATCCAGGAGGACGACGTCGTTCGGCCGGAAGAGCCGAAAATCGATCTGCCGGAGTTGGCTCCGTTTCCGAGACGCCACGACCTGGATGCACTGAGATCCGGTGCGATGCTGCTGGGCATCGCCTTGCATGCGGCGATTTCCTTCATGCCCGGTGCCGAGGGGGGATGG
>CAUZJR010000267.1:0-7575 GCA_963580005.1 Planctomycetota bacterium | reverse complement strand
GAGAGTCTTCACAGCAAACTGTTGCAGCGCGGCCTGGCGACGGCACCGGAGTTGGCCAGCGAGCCGGACGAGGACGAGTTTGGCGAGAGGATCTGGCCACTGCGACTGGCGGAGAAACTGAAACTGCTCTTCGATGCGCAGTATCCCGGAGCGGGGCGAATTCGGATATCGGCGATCTGGGCCGGTGGTGCGATCGACGAATTCGGCGGCGACTTCGACAAGGTGGTCAGCTTCTGTGACCTGGGCCGACAGGAGGGTGTGCTGTTCCGGCACCTGTTGCGATTCATCCTGCTGTTGCAGGAGTTCGAGGCCGCACCTCCATTCGGCGCCGACCCGCATGCGTGGGTCGACGAGGTCAGGGAGTTGGCCGAGCTGTTGACCCGGTCGTGCCAGGCGGTCGACCCTCAGAGCACCGACCAGTTCCTCGAAGATTCACGCCAGCAGGATCCTCTGGGTGACGTGTTGCGCGAGGCCCGCAAATGACTGCCGAGGGTGCGGCGGGGGCAGTTGCGGCGGGCCAGTTCCGCGACTGGCCGGGTGTCGGGCGGGTCTGCCGCCTGGGGCTGGCCACCCGGGGAAACACGTCACTTGAGCCCGACGATGTCGAGCACGCGGTCGGGCGTGGAGTGAACTACCTCAACTGGTGTCGACATGCCGACGGGTTGCAGCAGTGGATCCGAGCCTGCGGCCGACGTCGGGAGGAGGTACGTGTGGCGGTGCAGTTCTTTGCGAGGACTGCCACGGAGGCTCGCGACGAATTGGCCGGGTGCCTCGAGGAGCTCGGGACCGACTACATCGATGTGCTGACCTATTATTACGTCGAGAGCGAATCGGAGTGGGATCAGATCGTCTCGAAGGGTGGTGCCAGCGAGGCGATCGAGTCGGCGCGGGCCGACGGCGTGGTGCGTTCGATCGGCCTGACCAGTCACCAGCGGCAGTTGGCAGCCGGCTGGGCGGCTACCGGCAGGCTCGATAGCCTGATGATCCGCTACAACGCCGCACACCGGGGTGCCGAGCAGGACGTGTTTCCGGTGACCGTGGGTCGCGAGTGCCCGGTGGTGGCGTTCACCTGCCTGCGTTGGGGCGGCCTGATCGGATCGACACCGCTGGATCCGGCCGGCTTCATCCCGCCCTCGGCCGCCGCCTGTTATCGCTGGGTGCTGTGTCACCCGGCGGTCACGGTGGCCCTGGCGGCTCCCAACGGCCGTAAGGAACTCGACGAGGTACTCACAATCGTCTCACCCTGGCAGGACATGCCGTTGTTTGAGCACGAGTCGATCAGCGATCACGGCGATCGGGTGTATCGTCACGGCGGGAACTTCCCGTAGGTCCGACATTGCCAGTGGGCATTGATGATGATGTCGAGAGCCGAATGGACTGGAATCGGCCCCGGCGTTCGACCCGCAGGCTGATTGCGGTGGCGGTCGGGGCGAGCAGTTTTCCGAAATCCCGGGTTCGCTGGATCGATCGACCGTCAACGGCGAGGATCCGGTCCGCATTCTCGAGTCCCGCCCGATTGGCCGGCGACCCCGGGACCACTCCGCGAACCACCACCGCATGAGGTTCGGCGTCGTCGGTGTACCATTCGAATCCCAGGCGTCGCGGATTACCGGGCAACTGCAGCGAGACTTGGCGAGTCTTCTTTTTGCGCCGACGTTGTGCCACGACATCGATCGCCGAGTCGGCAGCGAGCAGCCGCCAGGTGAACTCATCGGCTCCGGTAATGTCCTTGCCTTCCAGTTTCAGCAGTCGGTCCCCCTTCTTGAGTCGAGCGACGTCGGCGGCGGTGTCGTCCTCGACCCGTGTCAGCTGGATGATCCCCTGCCGTGCCAATTCGAGGTCCCAGCTGGCACCGAGTCGTTGTTGAGCCGTCAGGGCTGCGGTCTCGAGCTGGCGACGGTACGCCTCGGTTTCTCCGGCTGCGGCCTTTCGGAACCCCGGCAGATTCCGGCGGCAGGCGGCCTCGTGGGTCAACCCGACCATCAGCCTCGTGACGGCCTCGAGCCCGTCGTAGACGATCAGGTTGGCGTCGTCGCTGGGTCGATGGTAGTTCTGGTGCAGGCCCGTGTGCAGGAACAGCACCGGCACTCCCTGTGCAAAGAACGGGTGGTGGTCGCTGTTGGCCTTCAGTTCCCAGTTGAACTGCATGGCGAGGGGCTGTTTGAGCAGGGCATTGGGGCCGGCGGCGAGTTGTCTGAGTCCGGTGCCGGTGCGGGACCCGAAGACAATCAGCCGGCGGTCTCGGAGGCGACCGATCATGTCGACGTTCAAGGCCATGTCGATCGACGAGAGTGGGATGGTGGGGTGCGAGGTCCAGTGTTTGGAGCCCAGCAGTCCCAGCTCCTCGGCATCCCAGAAGACGAACAGGATCGATCGCCGCTGAGCGAGACCGCGGGTGTGGGCCAGGGCTTGTGCGACTTCGAGCACCGCGGCGGTGCCGCTGGCGTTGTCGTCGGCTCCGTTGTGTATCTGCCCCAGTCCTCCGAGGCTGGTCTTCGTGGTCCCCAGGCCGACGTGGTCGTAGTGGGCTCCCACGACGATGTAGCGGTGCTTGAGTTTCGGATCTCTGCCGGGCAGCACCGAGACGACGTTGCGGAACCCCTGTTCGGAGAACTCCTGGTAGAAGTCGCCATCGGCTGCGGCCGGCTCGACCCCGATGCGTCGGAGTTGCTGGACGAGGTATGAGCCGGCGGCTCGACCGCCATCGGTGCCCGCGGATCGGCCGCGGAGCGTGTCGCTGGCCAAGGTGTTGATGTGACGCGCCAGGTCCTTGCGACTCACCGACGCGAAGGCACTCTCGAGAGGCTTGGGCGGAGCGGCCCTGGCGGTGGCCAGCGTGCAGAGCACAACCGTCAGGACCCCTGCAACCGGCCGACGCAGCAGGCCGAGGCGGGGGCGAATCCGAGTCTCTGGGCAAGACATTGTCAGGTCGGTCTCTCGAACCGGTAGATGGGGTCCCTGTTCAATCTGCAGTCTGTGATGGGTCGGGGCAAATGACCTTGCGGCCGATTCCGGCCATGGGATACAAGTCGTCTCCCGATTACGACGAATCGCGCGATCGACACCTGTGGCACGGACGCCCATGCGACCGCTTTTTCCCGCAAGACGCCTGCTTGGCCAGGCGGCAACCAATGCCCGGACCGTTGTCTCGAAGCTGACCGATTCGGGTCCGTGTGATGGCTTCGTGGTGGCGGTGTTGCTGGTCGCGATCTGGCACCAGTTGGCAGCCTCACTCGGCGGCAGCCTGGCGACCGATTGCTCGATCGGCTGGGCCCTGGCGATCGGCGCGGTGTTGGGCCTGGCCTGGCGCGGTCGCCGCGGCTGGCTGCTGTTGGGCCTGGCCGGCTGGTCGGCGATCCTGGGCGGAGTGCTCGGGGCGATCAGTTGGGGCGTGGCCCGGGTCCCCATCGATCAACTCGCCGCGGCCGATGGTCTTCCGATTGCCTTGCCGGCAGCCACGCTGGTCCTGTCGATTCCGGTCGCCTGGTCGGTGCGGCTGGGGCTACTGGGCCAAGGAGATCGCCTGCGAGGGTTCCTGGTGGGAGCCTCGGTCGGTGCGGTCCTGTCGGCTCACCTGCTGATTGGCGGGATCGGAGTTGATGCCCTGCTGCTGTTTGCAGCGGTGATCTGCGGGACCCTGTTCCTGGTTGAACTGAAACGGGGCCTGCCCGGCGAGGAGGTCGAGGATCACTCGGCTGCGCGGTCGCGGGTCCTGGATGGGAAGTCGGTCGTCGGCCTGTCGGCTGTGGGTGTCGTGCTGGCGTCGCTGGATCGCATGCTGGTGCAGCTGGTTCCGGGATCGGAGTGGTACCTGCTGATGATGGCCGCAGGTCTGTGCCTGGGTGCGGCGGTTGCGCGGCCCCGCCGATCTCACGGTCCCGCCACAGGTCTCGCGGTGACGCTGCTGCTGGTTCCGGCGATGTTTCCGTGGCTGATCGACGGGCTGTTGAGACTGAAAGTTACCGGTGGTCATCCGGCGGTGTTGATGGCCGCCTGGTCGATCCTGGTCTCGGTGGCGGTGATGCCACTGGGAACCCTGTTGGCCTATCTGGTGAGTGGCCGTGAGTCGACGTCTCAAACACACGCTGCACCACGAGTATTGCGGGTTGGGTTGAGCACATCGGCTGGTCCGTTGCTGGTCTTGGCGGGATTGAGCGTGGGACGATGGCTGGTGATCCCGTGGGCCGGACCGGTCGTCTCGGCGGTTGTCTTGACCTGGTGCCTGGTGGTGCTGGCGGTCCTTGAGGCCTGGTCGGCTCGGCCGGGCCTGCGGCGATTGGCATTTCCGCTGGTGGGGTTGGTTCTGCTGAGTGTTCTGGCGGGCCGCTATGATCCGCAACGATCGGCGAGAGTGCTGTTTTCGGGGCGGGTGGTTGAGGCGGCGGTCAGGGAGTGGCCCAGCCGGTTGAACCAGTCGCTGGACGAGTCTCGTTTCGTCGAACGTCGCGAGACGGGCGATGCGACGCTGACCGTCTGGTCGCAGCAGGGGGCGCGTCGTCTATTGAGAATTGATGGTCTGCCGGTATCAGTCTGGAGCCAGGACCCGGCGATCAGTCCGTGTCATGGGTCGGAGGTGCTGAGCAGCGTGCTGCCGCTGGTCCTGCACGAGCGTCCCCGTCGGGTGCTGCTGTTGGGTCTGGGCGGAGGCGAGGGGTTGCGGGCCGGGTTGGGGTTCCCGGTGGACCGGGTCGATTGCGTCGAGCCTGACCGTGGTCTCAGCAACCTGGTGGCCGCGAGCGACGCGTTCCAGGACGCCCGTCTCAGTTGGCGGCACCTGCCGGCGGCCCTGGCCGTCTCGTCGGCGTCGGGTCACTACGACGTGGTGATTGCCTCGGCCGTGGCACCGGTAACGTGGAGAGCCGAGTCGACCCGGACACTCGAGTTCTATCGCAACGCCGCTCGGCAACTGGCCCCGGGCGGCATCTTCTGCCAGGCCCTCTCGTATCGCGATGTCGGAGTCGCTGCGGTGCTGGTGCCTCATGCCACACTCGAAAGGGTCTTTGAGAAGTCGGTCCAGGTTCCGGTCGGATCCGGACGTGTCCTGGTGCTGGCGACCAATGGCCCGAGCCTGGTCAATCGGCCCGGCCTCGTCGCGAGGCTCCAGGGACCTCATGTCCGAGCCGCCCTGGCCACGATTGGCTGGGACTGGGCCAACATACTGCAGCTGCCGGTGCAACAGCCCACTTTCGACGACGCCACGCTTCCGCTGAACCACGTGGGCAGCGGCTGGCTGGCCGCACGGCTCCCCTCGGCGGCATTGTCCGGCGGCACGATATTGGAGACGTTCGAGAAGCCGCAGCTGAGCCCGGCCCGGCCCCTTCTGGGAGGTATCGAGATTGAAGATGAGTGGGTGGCGGAGGTTCGTGAGCGGCTGGCCGACCTGGTGAAGGGCAAGACACTGCGGGGCCAGGGAACCGAGGGGATTCGAGTCTATCGGCAGGCGGTGGACAAGCAGATCACCAGTCGGCCTCGCTTTGTCTTCGAACGGAATCCCGCACAGGGGTTCAAGCGATTGCGTCATCCGATTGATCGGCGACGGAAGCAGTACCTGAAAGTCCTGGCGCGAGTCGAGGAGATCGAAGACCCCTCCGCCGCCCAGATCGAGAAGGTAGTCGCCTTTGCCAGGCCATTTGATCCTCTGCTGAGCGAGTTCATACACCGTGAGGCGGCTTCGCTGTGGTCGAGGCGATCGGGCGAGGACCGTCGGGAGGAGTTGCGGCACCGGCTGCACTCGGTCTACTTCGGTGCTCGAGAGGGCAGCGGGGTCGACGACGTGCACGACGCGATCGAGAGCCTGCTGAGGGTGAAACCGGTGCGAGATGAGTGGTCCGCCGATTGGGATCACTGCAATGCACTGATCGAGTTGCTCAAGCAGCGGTGGTCGGGTCGATCGGCAGCGAGACTCGGCCCCGAGCAGGCTCGCGCGACGATCGAGGTGGTTGGCCGGTTGCTCGATCGGATGGACGAGCTGATCGCGTTGGACTCGAAGCTGGGTCGGCACTGGGACCAGCGTCGCGAGGTGATTGATCGCGGCCTGATCGATCCGCTCCGGCTGCGCCGCACTCGCCGAACCGGTCGCGTTCTGGCAAACTAATTGGCCGGAGCGAATGCCGTGTTGGCGGACTGAGCCGGGGGAGTTGAGAGATGTCGAGTTTCGCGGTGATCCTGCCGGCGGCCGGTTCGAGCAGCCGTTTCCGCGGCGGTTCGAAGAAGCCCTTTGTGGACCTGAAGGGACGCGCCGTGTGGATCCGCTCGCTCGAGGCCTTCGTGACCCGCGAGGACGTGGTCCAGGCACTGGTCGTCGTGGCCGGCGACGATCTCGAGGAGTTCCGGGAACGGTTCAAGGCGAACCTGCCGTTCCTGGATGTCGAGGTGGTTGTGGGCGGTGCGACGCGGATGGAGTCGGTGGGCAACGCGCTGGAGCGGGTACGTCCCGAGATCGAGTACGTGGCGGTTCACGATGCGGCTCGACCCCTGGTCGCCTCGAAGTGGATCGATGATGTGTTCGCCGCGGCGGTCGAACATGGTGCCGCGATCTCGGCCGTGCGAATTGCCAGTACGCTGAAACGCGAGGGTGAGGGGGGAACGATCGAGACCACCGTGTCACGAGATGGGCTGTGGGCCGCACAGACTCCACAGGTCGTACGCCGGGAACTGCTGAAGGAGGCCTACGCCGAGCGTGGTGAACTGGTGGCCACCGACGAGGCGCAACTGGTCGAACAACTGGGACACCCGGTCAAGCTTGTGCCCGGGTCACCGATGAACATCAAGATCACCACCCGCGAAGATCTCGAGATGGCTCGCTCGCTGCTGAAAGCCGTGCCGCAGGACGACATGCTCGATCGCATGCATCCGTTCTCGGAAGTCGACCCGAAATCGCTCGAGGATCGGCCGCTCGATTTCGATCAACTGATCGACTGAAGGCAATCCCAAGCGTCATCGCCGGATCCGGACTTGGCAGCCGAACCCGAGGCCCCGTAGGATGAGCGAGGAGGGTGTGCGAGAGGTCGTGCCGCCTGCTGGACTTCTTTCTTTCAGGTCAATGATGACTTCGATGCAGATTCCCTGTCCCGAGTGCGGTAGCGTCCTGAAACTGCCGGATCGCTCGTTGCTGGGAAAGACGGGACGGTGTCCGAGCTGTCGGCACAAGTTCGTGCTGGTCGAGCCCGAGGAGGTTCAGTTGCAGCTGGCCGATGGGCCCGTCGACACGTCGCCGCAGCAGGGCACTTCGGCTCGCTGGGTGCCCGATGAATCCTCGGCAGAGGCCCCGGTAGCGAATCCCGACGGAGCGGCGGACGTCGCCCCACAGCCGCCCGAGACGCCTCAGGTTGGAGCTGCCGGCTTTCCGGTCTTTGACGACCAGGACGCCCCGAAACGGTCTCGTAGCAAGACCCGCAAGAAGCGCGAGAAGAAGTCCTCGGCACCAGAGGGACGGCGTCGCAAGAAGAAAGGTCCGTCGCCGGCGGTGATCGTCGGCAGCGGGATTGTCGTGCTGGCCGTGGCCGGAGTCGCCTTGACCTGGTTCCGACCCGCCCCCAGTCCCAACACCGCAGCCAACACCGCAGCCAACACCGC
>CAUZJR010000266.1:0-7578 GCA_963580005.1 Planctomycetota bacterium | reverse complement strand
CACATCCGGCGGCAGCGGAATCGGCCCGATGACCGCCCCCACATCCGGGTCGCTCGACCTGGCGAACAATGCCTCGAGCCCCTCGCGGGCCTCGGTGCCGACCAGCAGGGGCAGCTTCAACAGCCTTGAGGGCCACTGAACTGACCCGTCCTTTGAGGTCTGCAGCAGGTCTTTCGGATCGATGGCCCGCCGCCTGACCGCCTGGCCATCCTCGGTCTGATGCTCGAACCACGCCACCGGCACCCCGTCCTTCTCTTCGAGCACCAGCCGGTAATTGTCGAACTCGATGCGGACCCCCACAAACGGCTTGTTGGTCCGCGCCTGCAGCCACACGTCGGTCTCCATCGGCAGATCAACCTGGATCCCCTGGACCGCTTGCCGCGTGCGTCCGCTGGCATCCTCGGGCGGGTTGAGCCCGGTGTACTCGGGGTAACGGCAATCGAGCACGATCTGTTCCAGCGTGGGGGGATCGACGACCTGAACCCGGTACGGGTGGCGGTTGATGTAGTCGCCCCCACTGACCCGGAAGCTGAGGTCTTCGAGCAATCCACCGCGAGTGAATCGGAACTCGTGCGGCCCCCGCTGTGCGCAGACTCCGCGTCCCGATCCTCCCGCCTGTCGATACGTCACCTCGACGTTGCTCAGCGGCGTGATCTCGGGCCGCGACGGATCGGGCTTCACCTCGATCGCCAGCACCAGGTCGTCGCCCCGGGGATGCGGATAGGGTGTGCCCGGTTCGATCGGGACGTCACTGCGTGAGGGTCCGCGGACGACCGTGACCACCAGTTGGTATTCACGAGGCCAGTAGGTCTCCTTGAGGCCCAGGAACCCATCGGCCCAGCGGCTGATCACTGCGGTGTCGGCCACCGCGAGTCCGCCGATCGAGACGACCAGTCCCACGGCCATCAGCACGGCCCGCCTCAGAGGCTGTTTCTGGAAGACGTCGCCGACCTCCAGTCGTCGGCTCGCCTCGACCACGTCGCGCCGTGTCTTTTCGAGCATCGCCTGGCCCAGCGGAGTCAACTCGGCTTCGCTCTGTTCGGCCATCTCGATCGCCGTGATCAACCGGTCGTCCAACTCGGGGAACCGACGCTCAAGGACCAGTGCCAGCGCGCGGGACCGGAACCGCCGTGCCCAGCGCATCGCGATCCAGCCCACGGCGACCACCGACGCACTGCAGACGACCAGCACGTCAAAAACCGCTCGGAACCAGACGGGCAGTTCCAGGCGACTGACCCGGAACCAGGCCCAGTCCAGGCCCAGGCTGAGCCAGAACAGCACCGCCAGCAACACCAGCACCATCGCCGTCCCCTCGACGACGACATACACGCGAATCCGTCGCTTCAGGCTCTCCAGCACGTCGTTGACGGCCGAGGGAACTCCCGCGGAGGTCGAGACTTCTGCCGTCGATGCGGACGTGCTGCTCATCGCTTCGCTCTCGGGACACTTCGACTCATCATTCTACCCGCAGCACTCCCCAAGGTCTCATGCCAGTTTCAGCAGTTTCCGAGTGATCCATTCGAGGCACAGCAACCCCACCAGCAGGTACAGCACCCAGACCCGATCCCACAGCGGCGAGGGCCGTCCCTTGTCGACGAGCAGCTCGATTCCCTGGTTGGGCAGCCTCGAGGGCAATCCGTCGGCGTCGGACAGTTCGAGATATTCGCCACCGGTGCCCTGCACCAGCGAGGCCAGCAGCGGACGGTTCTGCCGGGGATCGATCGACTCGAGATCGGGCAGCACGACATCGATCCGGCCGCTGAGCCGTTCGTCCTCCTCGGGAGGAATCGGCACCGCCAGCCGGTACGTGCCCGGCAGGCTGGCCCGGAAGCTGCCGACATACTGCCCCGGCCGGTTCGGCTGAGCCCTCAACTCGGTCAGACCCAGCGGACGCCCGTCCGGACCAATCAGCTCGATCGAAGTGGTCTCAAGGGTCAGGTCCTGGAACTGGGGGTCCAGCAGGTGAGCCCTCAGGGTGATCGTCTGTCCCAGCAAATACTCGCTGCGATCCAGCAGCAGTGTCCCCCGGTTGGTGCCTCGCTTCAGCCTCGCCTGGCCCAGTTCGCGGATCGCCTTGATCCAGAACCGATCAAAGAGATCCTCCTCCAACGCCCTCAGTCGCCACAATTCGGGCGAACCGACGTACAGCACGCGGCCGCTGCCGTAGAACTGCGAGGCCATCAGCACGGGGTGATCGCTGCTGGGATCCGAAAAGTGAGCATAAACCAGTGCCCCGTCCTTGGCGTCGGTCGTCGGAAAACAGCGAAAGACTCCCTCGAACTCGCCCCAGGCCTCCATCGGATCGGCGGTGTCATCGGTGAGGTGCAGGAAGGCGGCGTCGAGCCCGTCGTCGGAAAACTCGACCGGCCAGGCCCGGTCCGCTCTGCGGGTGAGATTGGTTTCCAGGGGAAGCGGTTCGAGAATCACGGGGTAGAGCGTGCGGATGTCATCCAGGGGCGCCGAGATGTCGGCCAGTTCCGGAGTGAACACGTCACCGGCCACCACCAGCAACCCGCCGGCCTGCTTATCGATCCACTCGGTCAGCAGCTCCCGACGCGTGTCGGGGATCGCCTGCCAGTCGGGATCGAACCCCACGATCACGTCGTAGGCAAACAGCTCCTCGCGGGCCTCGGGGAATTGCTGCAGCACGCGGTCGGCGTCCTGGCTGATCGCATCGCCGGGGTCGGCCGTCTGCAGCAGCACGTCGATCTCGATCCCGGGGTGGCGGAAGAGCATGTTGCGGACGAAGCGGTAGTCGCGGGTCGGGCCGCCGGCCAGCAGCAGCACCTTCAGCTTCCGATCGGTGACATTGATCAGCCGTCGTCGGTGGTTGTCGTCGGACGAGAGTTCGGTGATGCCCGTGGGCGTCACGGCTCGGACCAGGAACTCGAATCGACCGGGTGTCTCGGGAGTCAGGTCGAACTTCACCTCCACCGGCCCCGCATCCAGGGGCAACTGCACCGTCTGGGAATCCACCTTCTCGTCCGGTTCCCCCTCACCCGACTCGGGCTTCCTGAGCAACTCGATTTCGACGTCCTTGCCCAGCACACCGGCGCCCTGCCCCTTGACGAAGACACTGAAACCGTAGGCGTCGCCGACGTGGACGTCGCTGGGCACCTGCACATTGACCAGTTGCACGTTGTCGGGCAGTTCCAGGCTGCCGACACCCACGGCAAACAGGCGGATCTTGCGGCGGGCCGCCAGTTGTCGGGCCGCACCCGCATCGGTGCCGGCATTGGACGCCCCGTCGGTCAACACGACCACCCCGGCCAGGCCGTCTCCAGCCTCACGCTGAAGCACGCTCATCACCGACTCGCCCACCCGCGTCTCAAGACCTCCGCCCCGCTGCGGCGTGGTGCCGTCACCGGCAACTGTCCACGGCCGAATCGCCTGGTCCCAGGCCCCCGCATCCGGCAAGCCGTCGTCGACGGTGCTGGTATCGGTGGCCGAGGAGTCAGCCGAGGAGTCAGCCGGGAGGCGTCCCCTCGGGTCGCGGCTGGCAAACTCGAAAACCGGTGCCTCGGACAGGCCCGCGTCAAACGTGTAGACCCGCACCTGGTGATCGACTGTCAGTCGCTTGATCAGGTCCGATTCCGCAAGCATTTCCCGCAGCGCCAGTGCGCGGCTTCGCTCGTTGGCCCCCCCCGACGTCCCTGGTTTCTTCTCCGGGAAACTCATCGACAACGACGTGTCGACCAGCAGGATCACCCGCGACGCCCGGAACGTCCGCTCGCTCTCGCGTTCGCGAGGATTCACGAAGACCAGCAGCAAGCCGACGATCAGCCCCAGCCGCAGCAGCAGCAGCCAACTGGTCCACACCCGCGACATGCCGCGGGTGTCTCGCAAATAACAGACAACCACGAAGCTCAGCAGCAGCACGGTGCCCAGTACCATCACCGCCCAGCCCCATCCCGACTCGGGCAGACCCCATTCGATCTCGCGGATCGTCTCCTCTGCAGCCAGCAGGTGGGCCATCATGCCGCCCCTCGCGAAGCCATCGCCCGCGACGGATGGAAACTCAGACGGTAGGCCATCACCTGCTCGGCCAGCAGCACCAGGATCAGCAAACCCAGGATCCACTCGCGAATGTCCCGGTCGGATTCCTCACCCGAGAGCCACTCGGTCGAACCCGCCTCCTGAATCCTCACCCCGTCGGCCAACTCAGGGCCCAGCGACTTGCGGATCGACGTCGTGTCAGCCAACTCCAGCCGACCTTCGTCACGGCCGGTGTTGTAGGCAAACCACCGCTCGACATTCACCTCGTCGGCCACCAACCGTACGCGATACACGCCCGGGTAATCGGTCCGGTCGTAATCGACAACGCGACGAAGCGTCGGCTTCGCGTCGCTCTGGGTGACGGCCCCGGTCTTGGTCTTGTCTCCGGTCTTGTCTCCGGCATCTGCCGAGCCGCCGCGAGCGGAGCCGGCCGGAGCTGTCTGAACCGATCCGGCCTGCACCTGCATCTCGACGGTGACCTGGCCCGAGTTCCTGGGCGGTTCGATCCGGACCGCGGGACCGAACCGCGAGGGGTCCAGTTCCAGGTGGATCGGTGCTCCCGACTCGCGTTGCGGCAACACCCGATCGGATCGAGAGATGTACTTCTGCAATTCGAAGTGGAAGGGGACGAAGCTGCGGTACTGCGGGAAATTGGTCCAGTCGGGTCCGCAGCTGGTCAGGCAGGTGATCACCCGGCCTCGACCAAACCGGTGTTCCAGCAGCAGCGGGTCACGGGTCCTCAGCCGGCCGATCGTCGTCACCGAATCCTCGCGTCGACGGTCATCCTTCTGCCACTCGTCGGTGACCGGAAAGAAGCGGAAGATCCTCGTCGCCTCGATCTCGGGATTGTCCTGTCCCTGCAATCCCGCCAGCATCGGGTGCGCGGTCAGCTCGAGATCGGGTCCCGGAGCCGCCACGTTGTCCCGAAGCAGTTCGCGGGGCGCGTCGGCCAACGGGACCGGGAACAGACCCTTTCCCTCGGCATACAGCAGGCTGTTGTACGAGGCCGGGTTGATCGCGTCGCCGGTGTACCAGACCAGCCCGCCCCCGCCACGCACGAACGCCTCCAGCGACTCGATCGCATCAGGAGTCAACTCGGGGACGTTCAGCATCAGGATGCTCTGGAAGTCGTCGATGTTGTTTCGATAGAGAAAGTCCGAGCTGGCCACGACGGTCTGGTAGCCCGACGCCTGGGGGTTTGCGGCCAGGGCCAGGGTCGGGAAGATCCCCTCCTGGTCCGACGGATCACCTTCGATCACCAGCACGCGGTTGGCCGGTGCCACCTCGACGGCCAGGTGACGCGTGTTGTCGGCACTCAGCGAGTCGCCCGGCAGAGTCACCTCGACCCGGTGCTTGCCCGACACTTCGAAGGTCACCTCGAAGGACTGCTCGACCACCTGCCCCGCCTCGATCCGCTCGAAAGTCACTTCAAGAGGCAACCGCTCTCCGTCCACGCTCACCGCCAGGTTCACTCGACCGATCAGCGTCTCACCATGATTGGCCACCGCAGCGGTCAATTTCACCGGCACCCGCGCGCTGGCCACCTGCAGCTCGCCACTCAGCTCGGTCACCGCCAGGTTGGCGTGACGCTCGGGAACGGTCCGCACCAGGTTCACCGTCACGCCGTCCCCGGCCAGCGTCTCGATCTGCTCGACCAGCCGCGTGCTGTCCTGCCAGTCGTGCTCGCGGAAGTCCGAGACGACGTGCAGGTGTTTGACACCGGTGGACTGTTTGGCGAGCAGTTGGGCGGCGGCGGCGAGCCCATCGGTGAGATCGACGTGGCGGAACGAGCACGGCAGGGAATCCAGTCGAGTCTTCAATTCGCCCTGAAATCCGCGATCGATGCGCTGTTCGAGGTAATCCGGTTGAGTGACCCGCGAGAGTCTCAACACGGTCAGCCGCTGGGCGCCTCCCTCGAGAACACTCGCGGCCACCAGGCCCTCGATCACACCCTTCGCCTCGTCGAACCCGTTGGTCTCGTTCCACTCGTCCTGCATCGAGGCGGTGTCGTCGAGCAGCACCAGGTGGTGCACGTCGGCTCCCTGCAGCAGGGCCAGGGTCGAGGGATCCAGCACCAGCCTTGCGATCAGGGCGATCAGGGCCATCACCAGCAGGATCCGCAGCAGCAACAGCAGCAGCTGTTCGACCAGGATCCGGCGACGATTCCGCTTCTGGCTGGCCAGCAGGAACTCCATCGCCGCGAATTCGACACGCCGAAACCGGTAGCGGTTGATCAGGTGAATGATCACCGGGGCCGAGACCAGGGCGGCTGTGCCCATGCCCAGGAAGCCCGCATTGAGAAACCACGAACCCATCGAAGATCAGCTCCGGATCGATTGCCGCATGCCGATGCGGTGATTGAGATAATGGGCCAGTGCCGCGTCGAGATGTTCGCTGGTGCGAATGGTCTGGAAGTCGATCGTCTCTGCCGCACACCGCTTCCGCAGCTCGGCCCGGAAGTCCTCGATCGCCCGCTGGTAGCCTTCCCGCAGGCTGCGGGGATCGCACACCAGTTCGCCAGCCTCCTCGAGACCCTCGAACCGCGTGGTCCCGGTGAAGTTGAAATCGAGTTCTTCGTCGTCCAACACGTGGAAGATCATCACGTCGTGCCCGCGACGCCTCAGCATTCTCAGCCCGCGGAACAGGCCCTCCCGCGGGACGAACAGGTCCGAGACGATCACGACGATCCCGCGGCGTCTCTGGGCCGCAGCAACCTCCTCGAGGATCCCGTAGATGTCGGTCTTACGCTGAGGGTCGGGTGCGTCGAGGGCCTCGAGCAGGCCGACCAGGTGGCTGCGGCGGCTGCCAAAATCGACCCGGCCGCGGATCGCGTCGTCAAACACGGTCAGCCCCACCGCATCCTGCTGACGCAACAGCAGGTAGGCCATTGCCGCGGCCACCGTGCAGGCGTATTCGTACTTGTTCAACGGACCGGTGCCAAACCGCATCGACTCGCTGCAGTCGACCAGCAACGTCGTCCGCAGGTTCGTCTCTTCCTCGTATTGCTTGATGAAATAGCGGTCGGTCTTGGACCAGACCTTCCAGTCAATACGCCGCACGTCGTCACCGGGTACGTATTCCCGGTGCTGAACAAACTCGACCGACTGGCCGAGATAGGGACTGCGGTGCAGGCCGGACAGAAAGCCCTCGACGATGTGCCGGGCACGAACTTCGAGCCGGGCAATCCGCGAGATCTCCTCAGGCCGCAAAAATCTTTTGGAGTCTCGGGTCACTGGTCAGCTCGCCTTCCTTGCTGGGCGTCTCGGCAACCAACTTCTCGATCACCGTGTCGGGAGTCACTCCCTCACTCTCGGCCGCAAAATTCGTCACGATGCGGTGCCTGAGCACCGGGGCGGCCAGGGCCTGGATGTCCTCGGTCGAGACGTGAGACCGTCCCGAGAGCAGGGCCCGGGCCTTGCCGCCCAACAGCAGAAACTGCACGGCACGAGGACCCGCTCCCCAACTCAGCCAGTTGTTGATGAACTCGGGGCAACCCGGCTCATCGACCCGCGTCTGACGCACCAGCGCCAACGCGTAATCGACCACGTGATCGGTCACTGGCACCTGCCGCACGATCTGCTG
>CAUZJR010000265.1:0-7639 GCA_963580005.1 Planctomycetota bacterium | reverse complement strand
CCACATGGTCCTGCTCGAAACCCTCGTGGTGGCTTCGCTGATCGACTTCGACCTGAAGGTGATCCCCGACAGCGTCACGGTGCCGGCGATGATCGTCGGCCTGGCCGGATCCACGCTCGGTTGTGTTTACATTCTCCCGGTCTGGTTCCAGGTCCCCGACAGCGTCAGGACCCTCTTTGACAACCTCATCGGAGACCCCGACACGTTGCCGGGCTGGCTGGGGGTGATCCGCGACGGGCCGAGGATTCCGGGTTGGATCGAGGACTCGCGGCGGCTGCACGGACTGGCCGTCAGCGCGGCGGGTTTGATCGCGGGAGGCGGAGTGATCTGGCTGGTCCGGATTGCCGGTCACTGGGTGCTGAAGCAGGAGGCGATGGGGTTTGGCGACGTGACGCTGATGGCCGCCATCGGCAGCTTCATCGGCTGGCAACCGGTGCTGGTGGTCTTCTTCATCGCACCCCTGTTTGCCGTGCTGTTCGCCGTGGCCAACTGGTTCCTCCGCCGCGAACGCGAGTTGCCCTACGGGCCGTTCCTGGCCATGGGCACCCTGTTCCTGCTCTACGCCTTCAAGTTCCTCTGGTTCGAACACCTCGAGCCCACCTTCGGCTACGGCCCCTTCCTGCTGCTGCTGCTGGCCGCCGGTGCGACGATGTTCGTGCCGCTGCTGCTGCTGGCCCGCGTGATCCGCCGCGGACTGGGGATCCCCGATCTGCAGCCGACCAATCCCGACCTGTGGCAAACTGCCGACCAGCTGCACTATCGGGCCGGAGAACACGTCGACCGATTCGAGGGCCGCTGGCGAACCGGTCCGGAAACCGACTGGCCCGGTGGTGATGCCGGCCGAGGGCAACGCCACGAAGCCGATTGGCGCAACCCGTATCGATGAGAATCGATGATTTCCCGGGAATTCAGCTCCCGGGACCGGTCCGCTACAATCGAGCCCATCATGATCACGATCGTCAATTACGGCATGGGCAACCTCCGCAGCGTGCAAAAGGCCTTCGAACGCCTCGGCCACGAAGCCCGGATCAGCTCGAGTCCCGAAGAGATCGCAACGGCTCAGAGGCTGGTGCTGCCCGGAGTCGGCGCATTTCGAGATGCGATCAGCGAACTCAAACGACTCGAACTCGTCGAACCGATCCGAGATCACATCGACGCCGACCGACCCTTCCTGGGCATCTGCCTGGGACTGCAGCTGCTGCTGGAGTGCAGCCACGAGGACGGTGAGTGGGACGGGCTGGGGGTGGTGCCCGGCGAGGTGGTCCGATTTGGCTCGACCGAGGGGTTCCCCCACGAACTGAAGATCCCGCACATGGGCTGGAATACGCTCGACCCCGTTTCAGACGACTGCCCGTTGTTGGCCGAGATCCCTGCCGGTTCGAGTTTCTACTTTGTCCACAGTTACTACGTGGCTCCCACCGATGCCGATTGCGTGGTGGGCCGGACCGACTACGGGCTGCCGTTTGCGTCGATGATCGGGCGAGGAAGACTCTTCGCAACCCAGTTCCATCCCGAGAAGAGCCAGCGGATCGGGCTGCAGCTGCTTGCTAACTTCACCACGATCTAGGCACCGGACCGATGGCTCCACCCCGCGAGCATCTCGAGCAACTCGACTCGGTCGGTTGCGTGGCCTTGCCGGGGTTCTGTGACCCGAGCACCACCGGGCGGATCGCCGATCGGCTCGAGGAACTCTTCGCATCCGAGGGCGAGGCGGCCGGCAGCGAGTTCAAGCTCGAAACCGGCTGCCGCCGCCTGGCCAACCTGGCCGACAAGGACGAGCTGTTTCGCACGTTGATGGTCCGAGACGACCTGCTGGCCTACGTCGGCCACGTGCTCGGACCCCACTTCAAACTCAGCAGCCTCAACGCCCGCAGCATCAACCCCGGCTGCCCACTGACTCAGCCTCTGCACGCCGACATGAGCGCCGTGCCCGACGAAGGCGGGTTCTGGGTCTGCAACAGCCTCTGGATGCTCGATGACTTCACCCCCGAAAACGGAGCCCTCCGCTACGTGCCCGGCACACACCTGCAGAAAGCTCTGCCCGCCGATGAACTCGACGATCCCCTCGCCGATCACCCCGACCAGCAACTGGCCACCGGAACCGCCGGGACCGTGCTCTTGATGAACGCTCACCTCTGGCACGGCGGACTGCCCAACCTCACCGATCGACCCCGCCGGGCACTCCACATCTTCTTCGCCCGCTCCGACTACCCGCAGCAGCAATACCAGAAGCTGCTGCTCAGCGAGCAAACCCAGGCCGGTCTGACCGGACCTCAACGAGATATCCTCGCCCTGGACGACCCCCAGAACGACGCCATCAGCCTCGATCCCACCGTCCGCAGCGGATTCCTCAAGTAGACCAACAACTAGATCAACAAGTAGCTCAACAGGGAGAGACCAGGTTGGAAACAGGTTCGGAGAACGGCTTGGAGATCATCCCGGCGATTGACCTGCGAGGTGGACGCTGCGTGAGACTGCGGCAGGGAGACTACTCGCGGGAGACCGTCTTTGGCGACGATCCGGTCGCGATGGCCAGGCAGTGGACCAACCAGGGCGGAACGCGACTGCACCTGGTCGATCTCGACGGAGCCCGCGACGGCATCCCCGCCAACGCCGAGATCGTCCGCGACATCGTGGCCGCCGTCGATGTGCCCTGCCAACTGGGTGGAGGGATTCGAAGCGAACTTGCGGTGGCGACGATGCTCGGCGATGTGGGTCTCGATCGAGTCATCGTCGGAACTCAGGCGCTGAAGGAACCCGGCTGGTTCAAGGAGATCGCCAACTCGTTCCCCGGCCAGGTCTGCCTGGGACTCGACGCCAGAGACTCGATGGTCGCCACCGAGGGCTGGCAGGACGTGTCGCAGACTCCCGCCATGGAACTGGCCGCCGGCTTCGCCGATTTGCCACTGGCTGCCATCATCTATACCAACATCGCCCTCGATGGAATGCTCGAAGGGATCGACCCCGAGACGCTCAACGACCTGAAACAGCTTGCCCAACTCGGACCCCCGGTGATCGCCTCGGGTGGGATCACCTCCCTCGAGGACGTCCAGGCGCTGGTGGAGCTGGCCGGTTCGAGCCCGAGGTTGACCGGGGCCATCGTCGGCCGGGCACTCTATGAAGGGACTCTCGACCTGGCCGCCGCCGTCGAGCTGACCTCGCGAGCCACGTAGCCGAACTCCGCGACGCTCAATCCTCGAAAAACGTGCTGATCCGCCAGCGTCGCTGCTGCTGCTGGTGATCCTTCGAGGTGCCCTCGGAGGTGTCCAGCCGAGCGACCAGCTGGTCTCGCTGGAGTCGTAACTCGGCCAGTTGCTGCTGCTGTTTCTGCAGCTGCTCTGTGAGCTCCGTCGACTGCTGCTGGGATGTGGCGAGTTGATCCTCGAGATCTCGGCCGGCCTGACTCTGCAGCTCGATCTCGCCTCGGGTCCTGGCAAGCTGCTCACGCAATTGTCCCAGCTCACCGGTCAACTCACCGATCCGTGCTTCGGCAGAGGTGATCTGCTGCCCGGCGGTGTCCTGTTCACGAGACCGTGCCGCCTGGGTCTCTCCGATCGCCTGCTGGGACTTCTCGAGTTCACCTCGCACCGACTCGCCATCGACCTCCAGCGTCTCGATCTTCACCCTGCGACTGGTCGCTTCGGCTTCGAACCCCTGTCGCTGAGCGTCATGCGTCTGCTGCAGGCGGCTCAACTGGCGGCCGCGGATCGCCCAGGCCAACACCGCCCCCGCGACCAGGCCGGCTCCGACACAGACAACAGGCAGCGGATCCATCAGGGTCTCCCACACGGGCGGTCCACGATCTCATGAGTCCGCGGCGTCCCAGGCTCAAGACTATCGGCTTGCTAGCCCTTGATCACCCCCACGGGGCGCATGCGGGCGACCTTGCTCGAGAGTCCCGCGGCGTGGACGACGTCGACCACGTCGTTGACGTTTTTGTACGCGTCGGGATGTTCCTCAGCCAGCCCCTTTCGGCTGCGGGAGCGGGCCACGACGCCTCGAGCCAGCAGCTCGCGATCGATCCGGCGGCCCTGGGCGTGCCGCACCGCCTGGGTCCGACTCATCCTGCGACCCGCACCATGGCAGGTCGTGCCGAAGCTGCGCTGCATGCTCCCAGGCTGGCCCACCAGCACCCAGCTGGCTCGACCCATGTCACCGGGAATCAGCACCGGCTGCCCCACGTCGCGGTACTTCAAGGGAATCTCGGGATGGCCGGCCGGGAAGGCCCGGGTGGCCCCCTTGCGATGCACCCACACCCCCCGCGTCTCATCCTCGATCTGGTGCTCCTCGAACTTCGCGATGTTATGAGCCACGTCGTAAACCAGCTCCATCCCCAGCTGCTGCCAACTCGAACCCAGCACCCGGGCAAACGCATCTCGGGCCAGTTGCATCAGCAGTTGCCGGTTGCACCACGCGTAGTTGGCCGCGGCCCGCATCGCACCGATGTAGGACTGGCCCTCGGGGCTGCCCGTCGGTGCACACGCCAGCTGGCGATCCGGCAGCTCGATACCGTACTTCTCGGGCACACCCCGCAACGACCTCAACGCATCGTCACAGACCTGGTAGCCCAGGCCCCGCGACCCCGAATGAATCATCACGCAGACCTGGCCGGCGAACAGGCCCAGCACTTCTGCCGCCACCGGGTCGACCACCTCCTCGACCACCTGCACCTCCAGGAAGTGGTTCCCCGACCCCAGCGTTCCGCACTGCTTGGCCCCGCGAGCCAGGGCCTTCTGGCTGACCCGCCCGGGCTCGGCACCCGGCAGGCAGCCCCCCGCCTCGGTCATCTCGATATCCGCCTCGGTCGCCAGCCCTCTCTCGATCAACGACCTGGGCCCCTTTGCCATCAGGTTGTTCAACTCGGATCGATCGAACCGGTAGGGACCGCTGCGACCGGCACCGGCCGGGACCGTGGCAAACAACTCTTCGATCAGGTCCACGAGTCGAGGTGCCAGCTCGTCTTCACGGATCGTCGATCGGACCAGGCGGACTCCGCAGTTGATGTCGTAGCCGACCCCGCCCGGGGAGATCACTCCGTCGCGCTCCGGATCGGTCGCACAGACGCCACCGATCGCGAACCCGTAACCCCAGTGGATGTCGGGCATCGCCAGGCTGGCCAGCTGGATCCCCGGCAGCGTGGCCACGTTGGCAACCTGCTCGGGGGCCTGGCCACCACGGATCTCCTGCATCAGCACCTCGCTGGCAAAGATCAGGCCATCAACTCGCATGCCCGGCTTGTACGACCTGGGAATCCGCCACAGGCAGTCATCGATCCGTTCCAGCGATCCGTGGAAGTCCGATTGGGTCATCGCAACAGTCTCCTGAGGTGCACCCCTGTTCTGTGCCAGGGCTTATGAGAGTATCGGTTGGGTTGACCCACGGCGTCGGCACGGCACCCCGGGTCAAAGTCGGCTCGAAGATCTACGGCATTACCGAATGCGTGCTGCAGATTGGTACCGTCGAGTGAGACACGTGAGACTCACTCCGGTACGACCGATAGAACACCCGGCGTCGATTGGAGACAGGACATGAAGACCGTAGCCCAGGTGATGAAAGCACTCAAGAAGCTCGGAGCCGAGCAGACCGTCAAGACGTTTGCCCGCCACGGCGCCCCGGCCAACATGTACGGAGTCAAGGTCTCCGATCTCAAGGGGATTGTGAAGCAGATCAAGGGCGATCAATCGCTGGCGTGCGAGTTGTACGAAACGGGGAATTCCGACGCGATGTATTTGGCCGGGCTTGTTGCCGACGGAGCGTTGATGACAAAGAAACAGCTCGATGCGTGGGTCAAGGGTGCCTCGTGGTACATGCTGGCCGAGTACACGGTCGCCTGGGTGGCCGCCGAGAGTCCCCATGGCCGTGACATGGCCATCAAGTGGATGAAATCCAGGAACGAATCCATCGCCTCCAGCGGTTGGGCGACCTATTCCTCGATCGTGTCGACGAGACCAGATGAGGAGTTGGACCTGGGTGAAATCAAGGAGCTCCTGAAGCGTGTCGTCGCACAGATCCACGACTCACAGAATCGCGTGCGGATGGTGATGAACGCGTTCGTGATCGCCGTGGGCGGCTACGTCAAGCCGCTACACAAGCAGGCCAAGTCCGCGGCCAAGAAAATCGGCAAGGTCAACGTCGACGTCGACGTCGGAGACACCTCGTGCAAGGTGCCCTTGGCCACGGAGTACATCGAGAAGATCGAGGCCCGGGGCACAGTCGGCAAGAAACGCAAGACCTTCAAGTGTTGAGTGCCTGTCTCGCTCTGGCTCGAATCCGCTGGGAGCTGGGGTAAGCCACGATTCAGATGTCGACAATCACCTCGGCCAACCATCGGCCGTCCTGCTCTTCGACCTTCAGCCCGTGATAGGTGATCGCCTTGACTTCTCGGGCCAACCGGTGCGGCTGGTCCTCGATCACCTCACCACGAGCCCGGGCCAGTAGGCCGCCGGTGGTGCGGGTGACATCGAACTCGCGTCCGAGAAACCCGGTGGTCTCAAAACGGAACAGCAATTCGGCCAGCAGGTCGAACAGCAGCAGGTCCGCTTCGGTGCCGGAAACGGCGATTTCGGCTCGATCGTCCCAGCCCACCGCCCCGGGATCCTCGACCAGCAACGAGGTCAATCCGCAGGCCGCCTCGGCAAACAGCTCGTCCAGGCCCCCGGCCGTGACCCTCAGGCCAAGATCAGCAGTATGGTCGAACGTTTCAAACACGGCCCGGGCCTTATACCATGATCGGCCGCAGCGATGCCCGATCTCCCCGACGAATCCCGACCGGTGTCCCAGACCCCATCCTCGACCCCGTCAGAAACTCACTCAGCGTCCCGCGGCCGCTGGCTGCTGGTGGCCGCGGCGGTGCTGTGGAGCACGACGAGCCTGTTCGTCAAGTCCGAGGCGATGGGCGAGATCGAGGGTCCGACGCTGGCCTGCCTGCGGGCCCTGTTCGCCGCACTGTGCCTGGTCCCCTTCCTGAGACGCTCGGCGATCCGCTGGCGGCCCGGGCTGGTCCCGATGGCGACCGCGTTTGCGGCGATGAACGTGCTGTTCCTGACCGCGATGACCCTGACCACCGCCGCGGCCGCCGTCTTCCTGCAATACACCGCCACGCCCTGGGCGTTCCTGCTGGGGCTGCTGGTGCTGGGTGAGACCTGGCGGAGAGGCAACGTGCTGGCGGTCGGGCTGGCGGTCGTGGGAATCACCGTGATCGTCGCCACCGACTCCGGCGGACAGTCCTCGCTGGGAAACCTGCTCGCCATCGCCAGCGGACTCACCTTCGCCATCGTGATCATCTCGCTGAGGCATCTCAGAGACGAATCGCCTGTGTTCCTGGTGCTGGTCAACCAGGCCGTGAGTTGCCTGGTGCTGCTGCCCTGGCTGGCCTGGCATCCCCCGTCACTCTCGCTGCAGCAGTGGTCGCTGCTGGCCGCCTTCGGAATCGTGCAGATGTCGATTCCCTACCTGATGTTCGCCCGCGGAGTGAAGTCGGTGGCCGCACAGGAAGCCGCACTCATCGTGCTGCTGGAACCGGTGCTGACAGCCGTCTGGGTCGAGGTGCTGGGCTGGGAAGTCGCACCGATGGCGACCTGGCTGGGAGGCAGCCTGATCGTGGGAGGACTGGTGCTGCGATACACCGTCTGGACCGGAT
>CAUZJR010000264.1:0-7764 GCA_963580005.1 Planctomycetota bacterium | reverse complement strand
AAGGGAAAAAGTAGAATGGCAGGCATCACCCGCGAACCGAACGGCCGTCGGACAATTCGGTTTGTCGCCCCGGATGGCAAGAAGCGTCCGAAGATTCGGCTCGGCAGGGTGTCGCAAAAGCAGGCGGAGGCGGTGAAGGTCCACGTCGAACGGCTCATCGCTTCTTCGATCATGGGACATGTCGTTGATGACGAAACAGCCCGCTGGGTGGCCAACCTCGACACCGTCCTGGCCGACAAGCTTGCCCGCGTGGGGCTGATTCCGGGGCGGCGTCAAGCCACGTTGCAGGCATTCCTTGACCGGTACTTTGCCAGTCGCATCGACGTGAAGCCGGCAACACTCACGGTCTGGGGCCACACCCGACGCAACCTGATTGCGTTTTTCGGACCCGATAAGCCGCTGAGGGAAATCACTCGCGGTGATGCCGACGAATGGCGGCTGTCATTGGCTGCCGAGGGGTTGTCCGAGAGCACGATCCGGAAGCGATGCGGCTTCGCGAAACAGTTTCTATCCGCTGCGGTCAAGCATGAACTCATCCCTTCCAACCCGTTTGCCGAGTTGAAATCCGGGGACCTGGCGAACCCGAGTCGGTACTACTTCGTGACTCGCGAAGAAGCCGACAAGGTCGTGGAGGCCTGCCCCGATGCCCAGTGGCGGCTGCTGTTCGCTCTGAGCCGTTACGGGGGTCTCAGGTGCCCGTCTGAGCACCTGTCGCTGCGATGGGGGGATGTGGACTGGGAACGCGACAGGATGGTCGTCACTTCCCCCAAGACAGAGCACCACGTCGGCGGTGGGTCTCGGGTCGTTCCTTTGTTTCCCGAGCTGCGACGATACTTGGAGGAATGCTTCGACCTGGCCGAGCCGGGCGAGGAGTACGTCATCACGCGATACCGTCGCACGAACTCCAACCTGCGGACCCAACTGCTGCGGATCATCGCGAAGGCCGGTCTGGAACGGTGGCCCAAGCTGTTCCAGAACCTTCGCAGCACGCGGGAGACGGAACTTGCCGACCAGTTCCCGATCCAGGTTGTCTGCGAGTGGATCGGGAACACCGAGGCGATCGCTGCGAAGCACTACCTCCAGGTGACCGAGGACCACTTCGCCAAGGCGGTGGGGGAGGGGGGGCAGAAAGCGGGCCAGCAACCTGCCGTTTCACCTCGCATCGGCTCGCAGACCGAGTCAGCCGCGGACGAGGAACCCCCTGTTTTGCAGGGGAATGCGGGCGAGTGCGACTACTTGCATGATAGTCAAGTGGAGCGGAGGGGACTCGAACCCCCGACCTCTGCGTTGCGAACGCAGCGCTCTCCCGGCTGAGCTACCGCCCCGAATGTCCACCGTCGGCGGACGCGAGGCGGGTCATTCTAGAGGACCCGCACGGCCAACGGCAAGCAGTCCCCATGCCAGGGACTGGCTCCGCCGCCCCGCCTCTGGCGGGGTGAAGGTGCCTGTCCCCATTTCACAGGTTCCGACTGCACAAGGTCTGCCGGTCACCGAAGCTGCGGACTCCACAGAAGGTGAAACGGTTCGAACCGGCTGGAAGGGACAGGCACCTTAGCCCCACCAGAGGCGGGGCTAAGGTGCCTGTCCCTTGTCGGGGCTTCCAGCGAACTTGACACCCTCCCGAACGCGTCCCATGATTTGGACGGGGGGGCGTGCGCGAGGCACAATCCGCGGCGAATGGCCTCCGTCATCACAGACACCGGCTTCCGAGACATCGCGATGGCTGCCAACTGGCTCGATAAACTTGTCGCTGACGGGGCCATCAGCGAATCCCAATTGGCCGATGCCGAGCAGATGGCGACCGAATTGGGGATCAAGACCGAGGAAGCCCTGGTCAAGCTCGACTACGTCACCAGCAGCGAACTCGGAGCACTCCAGGCCGCCGAATTCGGCTTCGACTTCATCAATCTCGATGGAGCCGAAATCGTGCCGGGGGTGATCGAAATGGTCCCCGAGAGTGTCGCGCGGGAACACCTGGTGATCCCGATTGCACTGGACGGCGAGAACCTGGTGGTGGCCATCGGAGACCCGATGAACTTCGAGGTGCTCGACAAGCTCCGCTTCATTCTCAATCGCGAAATCAACGTCGCCGTCGCACCCGAAGAAGCCATCCAGACGGCGATCAACCGGCACTATGGCCAGAGTGAAACCGAGTCGGTCGACTCGATGCTGCAGGAATTCACCGAGACTCAGATCGATTTTACTCAGACCGAGGTGACCGAGGCGGAGACTTCGGCCGCGGGAGACGAGGACAGCGCGCCGATTATTCGCCTCGTCGACCTGGTGATCGCAGAAGCGGTCACCATGAGAGCCAGCGACATCCACGTCGAACCGTTTGAAGACCGGGTGCGGGTCAGGTACCGCATCGATGGCGTGCTCGTGGAACGAGACAGCCCGCCGCGACGACTGCTCGCAGCCATGGTTTCCCGTATCAAGATCATGGCCCGGATGGATATCGCCGAAAAACGGCGACCCCAGGATGGCCGGATCAAGACACGCGCCGGAAAAAAGGACATCGACCTGCGTGTCAGTATCCTGCCAACCAACTGGGGGCAGGCGGTCGTGATGAGAATCCTCGATCGAGACAGCATCAAGGTCGGGATCCGAAACCTGGGGTTCTCCGAAGAGAATTACCGGCGGTTTCAGAACATCATCCGCAGACCCAACGGCATTTTCCTGGTCACCGGACCCACCGGCAGCGGAAAAACCACCACGCTCTACTCGGCACTCGGAGAACTCAACCGGCCCGACCGCAAGATCATCACCGCCGAGGATCCCGTCGAATACATGCTGCCGGGTATCAACCAGGTCGAAGTCCGCTCCAACATCGGCTTCACCTTCGCATCGATCATCCGAGCCATGCTCCGACAGGCCCCCAACGTCATTCTCGTCGGAGAAATCCGCGACGTTGAGACCGCTGAGATGGCAATCCAGGCTTCTTTGACCGGACACTTGGTTTTCAGTACACTGCATACGAACGATGCGCCCAGTTCTATTACACGTTTGGTAGACATGGGTGTGCAACCGTTTCTGGTGGCATCGAGTTTGATGGCGGTCATGGCCCAGCGATTGGTGCGTGTGATCTGTCCGAAGTGTGCCGAGCGATACGATCCGGACCCGACCGAGCTGGAGCATTTTTCGTACACCGAGGAGCAGTTGGCCGAGGCAAATTTCATGAGGGGTACTGGTTGCAAGCATTGTCAGCACACCGGTTTCCGTGGCCGCAAGGCGGTCTTCGAGATGATGACGATGAATTCGACGTTGCGAGAGATGACATTCCGTCGCGAACCGTCTCAGAATCTCCGCCGCCAGGCTCGTTTACTGGGGATGAAGACGTTGGTCGAGGACGCTGCCGACAAGGTGCTCGAGGGTGTGACCACGCTCGGGGAGGCTCATCGCCTGGAGCGGAGTGGTCACTGACGGGTCGTGGCGGCGAGTGTTCTGAAGCGGGCGAGTTTCGTCGAGTCGGTTCGAGTCACCGAGTTCATCTCAGCGGGTGATTTCACAGGGTTGGAACATTTTCTTGAGTCGTCTCTGTCGGTGGCCAACAATGGGTCGCTGCCAGGGGGGGCTTCAGGCGAGTCAGAGGGTAGTCGATGGCGACACTGCAAATTGACAAGTTACTCGAGACGGTGGTCCGTGAGGGGGTCAGCGACCTGCATCTCACCACCAAGCAGCCTCCCGTCGTGAGGCTCGACGGCCGCCTGGTCAAGCTCGAGACCAAGACCCTGGAAGCCGACGACATGGTCGGGTTGATGAAGAGCATCACTCCGGAGCGGAACCAGCAGGAACTGCAGGAGGTAGGCGGGACCGACTTCGGATTTTCCTACGGCACCAAGGCTCGTTTCCGGGTCTCGGTCTTCAAGCAGCGTGGCGACATCGCGATGGTGTTGCGTCAGATCCCCAACCTGTTCCTGACGTTCGAGGAGCTGGGTCTGCCGGCCGAGCCGATCAAGAAGCTGCTCGATCGGCCTCGCGGCCTGTTCCTGATCACCGGCCCCACCGGCAGCGGCAAGACGACGACGCTGGCCAGCATGATCAACCACATGAACAACACGATGGATCACCACGTGATCACGCTCGAGGATCCGATCGAGTACTACCACGAGCACAAGAACTGCACGGTGAACCAGCGTGAGATCGGTGTCGACGTGCCGTCGTTTTCCGAGGCGTTGCGGAGGGCATTGCGGATGGATCCGGACGTGATCCTGGTCGGTGAGATGCGGGACCTGGAGACGATCGAGAGTGCGATCACGGCGGCCGAGACTGGCCACGTGGTCTTCGGCACCCTGCACACCACCGGAGCCCAGGGCACCGTCAACCGGATCGTCGACGCCTTCCCGACCAACCAGCAGGAACAGATTCGAGTCCAGCTCTCCACATCCATCATCGGCATCCTCAGCCAGCAACTGCTCCACAAGCTCCCCAAGGGCCGGGTGGCTGCCTACGAGCTGCTGGTGGTCACTCCGGCGATCTCGAACCTGATCCGCGAGGGCAAGACCTTCCGGATCAATTCCTCGATCCAGACCGGCCGCAAGTACGGCATGCAACTGCTCGACGATCACCTCTTCCAACTCTGGAAAGACGGCCTCTGCGATGAATCCGAGGTGATCACCAAGTCGAATCTCCCCGACGACCTGACTCACCGCATCGTCCTGGCCAAGAAGGGCCAACTCTCCAACGACGACGAGTTCTTCGACGACGAAGAGGACGACGACTTCTAGGATTCCCGGCCCACCGCGCCGCAGCCTGTTTCGCAACCTGTCCCACACTTCACCCTGCAACCCGCCATGGCCACAAGACGCATCGGACAGATCCTGGTCGACCTCGGATACCTCACCGAGGATCAACTCTGGGACGTGCTCGAGGAGCAAAAACAGTCTCCCGGCGAAGTCCTCGGACAGGTCGCCGTACGTCTCGAGCTGGTCACCGACGAGCAGGTGACCGAGGCGTTGGCCGAGCAGTGGGGGATGCCGGTGGTGAATCTCCGCGAGACCACGATCCCGCCCAAGGTGCTCGAGCTGGTGCCTCAGACGATGGCCGAGATCTACAAGATCGTGCCGATCTCGCTGAAGAGCGACCTGTTGACCGTCGCCATGGGTGACCCTCACAACGTCGCCGCCCTCGACGATCTCCGCAACTTCCTCGGCTTCGACGTCCGCGGAGCGGTCTCGAACATGCAGGACGTCGAGGAGAGTATTGCTCGACATTACGCGGACAAGGAGGATTCGATCGAGGACGTGCTGGGCGAGTTGACCGAGGGGGACGACGACTTCGACATCCTCGCAGGCAAGCACGACATCGGCAGCGAGGATGAGTTGGTCAATTCGACTCCGATCCGCAAGCTGGTCAACATGGTGCTGCTGTTGGCGATCAAGGACCAGGCCAGCGACGTGCACTTCGAGCCGTTCGAGGACGAGTTCAAGATCCGCGTCCGTGCCGACGGGATCCTCTACGAGATGGTCCCTCCGCCCCGCCACCTCGCCAACGCGATCACCACTCGGATCAAGGTGATGGCCGAGCTGGACATTGCCGAGCGTCGCTTGCCTCAGGACGGGCGGATCGAGCTCAACGTGGGAGGCAACCCGGTCGATCTGCGGGTCAGCGTGCTGCCGACGATGTTCGGCGAATCGATCGTCTGCCGGGTACTCGACCGCACCGTCGTCCAACTCGATCTCAACAAGGTCGGCATGGACCCGGTCACCCTGGAACGATTCCGATCGATGATCACTCGACCCAACGGCATCGTGCTGGTCACCGGCCCCACCGGCAGCGGCAAGACCACCACGCTCTACAGCGCGCTGACCGAGCTCAACGACATCGAGACCAAGATCATCACGACCGAGGACCCGGTCGAATACGACATCGACGGCCTGGTGCAGGTGCCGGTCAACCCCGACATCGAGGTCACCTTTGCCAACGTGCTGCGAGCGATCCTCAGGCACGACCCCGACCAGATCCTGATCGGCGAGATCCGCGATTACGAGACGGCCGAGATCGCCGTGCAGAGTGCTCTGACCGGACACCTCGTCTTCAGCACCCTGCACACCAACGACGCCCCCTCGAGTATCACTCGTCTGAGAGACATGGGGGTGCCGCCGTTTTTGATCACTGCCACCGTCGAGGCGATCCTCGCGCAGCGGCTGGTGCGGAGAATCTGCAGCGAGTGCCGGACCGAGTTCGAGCCGTCCGACGAGCTGCTGCTGGAACTGCAGCTGCCGATCGAACAGGCCCGGCAGTACAAGTTCTATTACGGCAAGGGCTGTACCATCTGCAACAACGGCGGCTACAAGGGTCGGGTCGGCATCTACGAACTGCTCGATCTGACCGACGAGATCCGCGACCTGATCACCAGCGACGCGTCGACCGACGACATAAGAAACCTGGCCCGCACCCAGGGAATGACCTCCCTGCGGGAAGCCGGCCTGAAATTGATCTTCGACGGGGTCACGACCATCGACGAGGTGGTGCGTGAGACCGTGCTCGAGGACGTGGAGTAGGACGCCGATGCCCAGTTACAAGTACGAGGCGATGGACCATGCCGGTGCCGAAGTCACCGGTACGATCGACGCCGAGTCCGAGGGTGAAGCTCAGCAGTTGATCCGCGATCAGGACCTGTTCGTGACCAAGATCACTGAAGAGGGGCGGAAGAAGAAGAAGGAGAAGAAGGGGGACAAGAAGGGTGGAGCCCGACGCCGCAAGGCGGGCGGAGGCTTCTCGATCGGCAGGGTCGGCGGCAAGCAGCTGTGTCAATTCACCCGGCAACTCTCCACGCTCCAGGACGCCGGACTCCCCATCCTCCGCAGCCTGATGATCCTCGAAGGACAGTCCAAGTCCGGACCGCTCAAGACCTCGCTCGTGGGCGTGATCGAGGACATCCAGAGCGGCAGCACGCTCTCGGAAGCCATGGCCAAGCAGCCCAAGGCCTTCGATGACCTCTACGTCAACATGGTCAAGGCCGGCGAGGCCGGTGGTGCACTCGAAGTGATCCTGCAGCGGCTCGCCGAGTTCAAGGAACGCGCTCAGAGCCTGAAGCGGAAGGTGGTCGGGGCGATGATCTACCCCGCCGCGGTGATCTCCGTCGCCATCCTGATCGTCTCGGGCATCATGGTTTTCATCATCCCGAAGTTCAAGAAGATCTTCGAGGGCTTCGATGTCGAACTGCCCGACATCACCATCGTGCTGCTCAATGCCAGCGACTGGTTCGCCACCTACTGGTGGGTCCTGGTGGTCTCCCCGATCGCATTCGTGCTGACGATCAAGCTGATCAAGAAGAACAAGACGGGGGCGTTTGTCATCGACTGGATTGCGCTGAAGCTCCCGTTACTGGGCAAGATCCTCCAGAAATCAACAGTCGCGCGGACAATGCGCACACTCGGAACCCTGATCGCCTCGGGGGTGCCGATCCTCGAAGCCTTAACCATCGCCCGCGACACGGCGGGCAACAACGTCTTCAAGCGGGCCTTTGACAACATCCACTCGTCGATCCGCGAGGGTGAAGCGATCGCGGTCCCGTTGCGCGAAGCGCGGATCGTGGACGACATCGTGGTCAACATGGTGGACGTGGGCGAGGAGACCGGTGCCTTGGACACGATGATGTACAAGGTGGCCGAGGTGTACGACGAGGAGGTGGCCGTGGCGGTCGACGGCCTGATCAGCATGCTCGAACCGATCATGGTCGTCGTGCTGGGCCTGATCGTCGGCTTCATCGTGATCGCACTCTTCATGCCCCTGGTCAAGCTGCTCAACGAGCTCTCCTAGACG
>CAUZJR010000263.1:0-7766 GCA_963580005.1 Planctomycetota bacterium | reverse complement strand
AGGTCAGAAGGGCGAGGGGTCCGACCCCAACGGGAAACCCAAGGCCGCCGACAAGAAGCAGAACGGCGGCGATTCAAAGTCCGGAGCCGCCAAGAAAGGTGCTTCCTCCAAGGACGACGACCCCAAAAATGCTCAGCCCAGTGACTCGAAGTCCGACAAGGGCGACAAGAAGGGTGGCAAGGGTGATGGCAAGGGCGGGGACAAGCCCGGAGAGAAAAAGGGCGGCAAGAAAGACGGCAAGAAGGGCGCAGGCGGATCGGCAGCCAAGCCCGGTGGCAAGCCGGGTGGCAAGCCCAGCGACAAGCCGGGAAGCAAGGGGGGCAAGGGCGCCTCTGGCAAAAATGCCGTCGAAGGCACCGGCGGAACCGGCAAGCGAGCCGGCTCGGCTCAACAGGGCAACGAACCCGGCGACGGGAATCGCAAGGGACAGGGCGCCGGCTCGGAAGTCTCCGAGGCGGACCCCGCCAACGAGGACTTCAGCAAGGAAGCGGCCAACCTGGTCCTGAAACGTCTCGAGGACGAGCTCCAGCGAGGCGAAGTCGACCCCGAACTGCTCAAGAAACTCGGCTGGACCAAGGAAGACGTCCGTAAGTTCGCCGGTCGAATCCGCGACAACGTCGATGTACCAATGGACGACAACTCGCCCCAGTCACAGGCCAGGCGGCGTCAGTTCGAGGACCTGCTCAAGAGCATCACCATCAAGAGCCAGGGCACCAAGCGGACCGGCCGCTCCGAACGCACTCGCAAGACCGACTCGATCAACTCCCAGGACATCCCCGTGCCGCTGCAGTTCCGCGAAGCAGTCAAACTGTACCGCCGCAACCTGACCGGCCGCCGCACCCGAACCCCGCTCCGGCCAACCACGCCCAACAGCACGACCACGCCGTAAAGCACACAGCCCGTCACCCCCCCCAGTCACACTCAGCCAGGGAGCCGACCACGGATGGAGATTTCGATCACCTACTGCATGCAGTGAAACTACGAGCCCAAGGCGTCCGGTCTGGCCGCCGCAATCAAGGACCACTGCGGTGTCGAGTCGACTCTGATCGAGGGTGCTGGAGGCATCTTTGACGTCGTGGTCGATGGCAAGATGATCTTCAGCAAGCACGACGTCGACCGTTTCCCCGAGCACGGCGAGATCCTCGGGCAACTGGGCTAATCGAGCTCCTTGTCGGCCATCACGCTCTCGTCGATCAGGCGTGCCACGCTCAGCGACACCGCCACCTCGATCGCAGCAGCCTCACCCCCCCCTCGGGGAACTGTCCCGAGGCGACTCGGGCCGACTAGATCCGGCTGGCGGCCTCCAGCAGCGCCACCTCGGTCGGCTGCAAAGCCATGTAGAGCTTATTCAACGGGAGTGATTCCTGGTTGGGATTCGGATGGTCCCGGGTCGTCCGGACCGCGCCGGCGTGACCAGCCGATGCTCACCAGCAGCACGGGGATCCCCGAGAGACTCATGGCAATCCCGATCCCCGACTCCACCGGCTTGCCGATCACTACGTGGCCCAAGAACCACGAATAGAACAGCAGGTAGGCCACCGGGACAAGCCAGTGCACCCGGAACGGCCGTTCCCACTCGGGGTGACGCCGCCTCAGGACCAGCACGGCCGCCACCGCCAGCATGTAGAAGATGCTCGATGAGAAGACAATGTAGCTGGTCATCAGGTCAAACACGCTGGGCCCGCCGCCCGGTCGCGACTGCAGACCGTCGACCAGCAGTGTCGAACCGATCAGTAGCAGGACTCCCATCGCAGCCTGCACGCCGATCGCTCGAGCCGGAGTCCGAAAGCGGGGGTTGACCCGACCCAGCCAACCCAGCAGCCGATCGTCGCGTCCCATGGCAAATGGCACGCGAGGACCCAGCAGCAGGTTGCTGTTGATCGCACCAAAGGTACTCACCATGACCCCCACGGCCATCAGTTGCCCTCCGAACGGGCCCAGCAGCCGATCGAACAGCAGCACCGCGACCTTCTTGCGGTTCTCACCGTCGATCATCTCCTCCATCGGCACCACCAGGTGGTAGGCCAGGTTGGCCGACACGTACAGGACCGTCAGGATGCCGACACCGATGAGCAGTGCGCGAGGGATATTCTTGCCCGGGTCACGAACCTCCTCGGCCACCGGCGTGATCCCGTGCCACCCGTTGTAGGCCCACATCACCGCCAGCAGCACGATGGCAAATCGTGAGGCCGCCGACGGGGTGCCCTCTACCATCGGCAACGCCGCCGACCACACCGTCTCGATCGTGGCCGCTCGCTCGTGATTTCCGACAATACAAAACGGCAACACCGCCACTGCCAGGACCACTCCAACCTTGAACACCGTCGTCAGGCTCTGAACCCAACCGCCCCACAGCACTCCAATGACGTTAACCGTCGCCAGGCCGACAATCAGCGACACCGCCAGCCCCACGGTCATGTAACGCGAGATCCCCTCAGTGCTGTCCGGATACAACAACTCGCCTAGGTGAGCCGCGAAGATGATCGAGAGTGCTCCCAGCGAGCCGGGGTTTCCGAAGATGAACTGAGTCCAGCCCTGCAGGTACCCCACCGGGCGGCCGTAGGCGTGCTTCAGATACACGTACATGCCGCCGGCCCGAGGCAGCATCGCTCCCAGCTCAGCAAAACACAGAGCCCCCAAAAGGCTCAGTACCCCACCGGTGATCCAGGCGGAAATGATCAGGGGGAATCCCAAACCGTCGGCGGCGATGCCACCAGGAGTGGCAAAGATGCCCGAACCGATCACGTTGCCGACAACGATCGCCACGGCCATGCCCGGACCCAGCGCCCGCAACAACGAGACCCGCTCTTCCGAACTCGAATTGTCCACCAGCCCTCCACGCCTCAAGCGTCACTCACCACAGCCTAACGCCGCCGATTGCCACCTCGCCGCCTAGAAACCCGTCCCCGGACCGCCCTCCTCACCGTCGGCATCGAACGATGGGACGCTCCGGTCCGCTTCAAACCACTCGAGGCAGTACTTGATGCCGCTCTCGAGTTGAGCCGGTTGAGTGGCGTTGCGGGGGACGACGAACAGCAGAGCGAATTGCAGTTCTTCATCCGGAGCCGGTGCATCGGCGCTGGCGTCATCGCCCCCGGCGGCTCGCGGACCCGGATGCAGGTACAGGCGGTACTCGGTACCACGCGACTCGAACTTGATCAGCGTGTAGTGGTTGTCCAGCGAAGCACTCGAACCCCCCGAGGCGATGTAGTACCCACCGATCTTCTCAACCTTCTCGTACTGCCACTCGCTCTCCGAGGGAGCAGCCACTCCGACGGCATCGGCCAACTCGTTGACCAGGTCGTCATAGAACGCATTGGGTTCCACGTTGATCCCCGCAGCACGGTCCTTGTACCGCTGGTAGTTTCCGAACAGGAACATCCGGCTGGACCCACGACGCTTCTTGCCCTTGTCGCCGTCGACCACCGAGTACCAGCTGCCCAGCAGACCGGGCAGCCCATTGCGAGCAAACCGCGGCTGGCGGTCCCTGTCTTCGGCAGCCGGGACCGGAAACTCGTTCCCGTCCCCGTCGCTCTGCATCTTCGGGGGATACCAGCGGAATCGGGTCGGGACCCGGATCTTGACCCCGAACGACGACACATCGGGCTGGTCCGAACCCACGAGTACCGACTGGGCCTTGCCCAGGTAGTCGAAGTACTCGGCCGAGGCCGTCATCCGCGACTCGTATTCCTGCCAGCCACAACCGACCCCCACGATGGCCCACAGGCCGACAACCACTCCCCAGGCCCATGCGGTCCGCATCATGCTGTTGTTGCTCACCATCACCACCCCGCTCCTTGACACCGATTGTCAGCCGAGTGGCCGACGCCGTCAACTGCCCTCCTCTTGACCCTCGCCCCACTCACGCAACGCCTCCTCGGCCCGATCCGTCAACTCCCGCTCGTAGCGACCCGTCACCGACTCGTCAGCCGAAACCTCTCCCGCAGCCGACTCGGCCTCCGCTTCGGCCTTCAACCTCACCACAATCTCGGCCACCTCCTTCGCCTCCACAGGTGCCTCACCGAACTTTTTCAGTTCTTCGGCAGTTTTCTGGACCGGATCCTCCTCCCCGACCGCCAGTTCCCAGAACGTATCGCTGTCGATCGACTTGGCCTTGCGACGTGACGCAGCCTTCTGCAGTCGGTGGTCGCTCGAGACGACCAGGATCTGCCGGGGCGACGCATGCGACTCGAGCATCGCCTCGATCATGGTGTCGGCATCCGAGCCGACCGAGAAGACGACGCTGATCCGAGCAAACTTCTGTACGGCCGGGATATCGGGCGGAGCATCCTGGGCATCGAAGATCACCGTCGTCCGCTCACGCTGTGCTTCGCTCAATCGATCGGCAATCTCCTGCAGCAGCCGCTGCCGACACTTCTCGAATTGACCGGGCCCGTACCGATCCTGTGCCAGGCCAGCGGCATGCAGCAGGTTGTACCCGTCGATCAACAGAAACTGCGTCCCCATCGCCGATTACTCCCAGGTGCCTGCTCAGACGCGATCCTCGAGACTATAGACCCGTTGCCCTTCGACGAATACCGACTCGACCCGACCTCTCACCTGCCAGCCGCCGAACGGGCTATTCGAACAGCGCGACCGGAATTTCGACGGGTCGATGGTCCATTCCAAGTCCGGGTCGATCACGATCACGTCCGCCACACGGCCTACGGCCAGGCTCCCGGTCTCCACACCCAGCACGCGAGCGGGTCCGCTGGTCAAAAGAGCAATCAATGCGGGCCAGTCGAGGCGTTCCGAGTCGATCAGTGCCCGCACGCACAGCGGCAACAGGGTTTCCAGACCAACGATCCCAAAGGGTGCGACGTCCAGTTCCAGGTCCTTCTCCTCGGCGGGCACCGGTCGGTGATCCGAACAGATCACCTCGATCGTCCCGTCCACCAGGCCCTCAACCAGAGCCTCGATGTGCTCGCGGCTCCGCAACGGCGGATCGACCTTGCAATTGGCGTCGAACGTCTGCAGTTCGGCATCGGTCAACACCAGGTGATGAGGGGTAACCGAGGCGGTCACGTCGACCCCGCGTCCCTGGGCTCGCCGCACGATGTCGACGCTGGCGGCCGTCGATATCGTCATCAGGTGCAGGCTGCCGCCGGTCATTTCGGCCAAGGCCACGTCGCGGGCCACCAGGATCTCCTCGGCCTCGGCCGGCATCCCTCCCAGCCCCAGCAGCGTCGAGTACAGTCCCTCGTGCATCACGCCGCCGTCGACCAGTTCCGGAACCTGGGGATGATGAAAGATTCGGCGACCAAACATCCGGGCGTATTCCAGTCCGCGGCGCATGACCTCGGCATTGGCCACCGGCCGCTTGCCGTCACTCAGGGCCACCGCACCCCCTTCGACAAGCTGACCGATCTCGGCCAGCTCGTCGCCCTGGCGGTTCTTGGTCACCGCACCCAGAGGGAACACATGGCAGGCTCCGGCACGTTCTGCCTGCTGCCGGATGAACTCGACCGCCGCGCGGTTGTCCACCACCGGTTGCGTCTCGGGCAGGCAGGCCACGCTGGTTACCCCCCCGGCTACCGCCGCGGCCGTCCCGCTGGCAATCGTCTCGTCGCCGTCCCAACCCGGCTCCTGAAAAGTGGCCTGGGTCTCGATCAGGCCTGGGCAGACGATCTTCCCTGAAGCATCCCACTCGTCATCCAGATCGCCCTCGAGCGGCCCCGAGGCGATCACGCCGTCGTCCAGCCACACGTCTCCGACCGCGTCACGATCGCTGGCAGGGTCGATCACCCGCCCGCCTCGGATCACACACCGGCTCATGCTCGTCCTCCCTCGACCTGGCACCGATGCAGCAGGTACAGGCAGGCCATGCGGACCGCCAGGCCGTTGGTGACCTGGTCGAGAATCACAGAGTGGGGTCCGTCGGCAACCTCCTGGGTCAACTCGACTCCCCGGTTGATCGGGCCCGGTGCCAGGATCATCACGTCCGGCCGCGCCGCCTTCAGTCGCTCGGAATTCATGCCGTAGAAGTGAGTGTACTCGCGAATCGACGGAAAGAACGCCCCCCGCTGACGCTCGAACTGGATCCTCAACAGGTTCACGCAGTCGGTTTCGCCGAGCACGTCGTCGAGTCGGTGAGCGACCTCGACACCCAGCTCCTCGATCCGCGGAGGGATCAGGGTCGAGGGTCCGCAGACGATCACCCTGGCGCCGAGTTTCTTCAGGCCCCAGATATTGGAACGAGCCACACGGCTGTGCAGGATGTCGCCGACCAGCGTCACCGTCAGGCCCTCGAACGAACCTCGCTTCTCACGGATCGTGAACAGATCGAGCAGCGCCTGGGTGGGATGTTCGTGCGTGCCGTCACCGGCGTTAAGTACCGCGGCGTCGATCCGGCGAGCCAACTGGTGAGGGGCACCGGGGCTGCGGTGCCGCACCACCACCAGCGACGCGCCCATCGCCTCGATGTTCCGAGCCGTGTCTATGAAGGTCTCACCCTTGGAGAGACTGCTGCCCGAGGAGGTGAAGTCGATGGTGTCGGCGCTCAGCCGCTTGGCGGCCAGCGAAAAGCTGGTGCGGGTGCGGGTTGAGGGCTCGAAGAACAGGTTGGCCACGACGACGCCGTCGAGCAGATCAAGCTTCTGGTTGCTCTGAAGCGAACTACTCTTGAATTCAGCCGCCTGGTCCAGGATCGCCGTGATCTCCTCGGCCGACAAATCCTCCAAACCCAACAGGTTTTCGCCGGTCCACACGGGACCGTCCGGGGCTCCCGGCTGGTCGTCGGAGGTCGTGCTCATCGGGAGACTTCAATCGCGGCGGGCACCGCCCGAGACGCCCGATCCTTGGCGTTCTCGGCGGTTTCGGACTGCATCCTAGCAGCCGCCCGGGCACCGTCAACTCTCGGAATCGACCCACACCTCAGCGACCAGCCGCACCACCGGCGCCACCACCGCCACCGACACTGCCGATCGGATTCGAACGGGCCCGGATTCCCGGTCGTGACCCGTCCACGCCGGGGACACCCGCCGGCAATCGAGACAGCTCCGAATCACGAACATCAATCGAAGCAGGACCGCCAAACGTCGGCACCGCCGCCACCAAGCCCTCGACATCACCGCGACCCCGCGTCACCAACGCACCCGGAGTCAACAGTGTCGCTTTACCCCGAATCTGGACCGAACCGCCGTTGGCGACCTGGGACTCACACAACACACCGCCGGACCGGATCGCCAGGACACTCGCCTCACTTTCGATCCGAACCACCCCACCACTCCAGGACAGCAGACGCCGACTGCGCCGCAGCGTGCAGTGATTCAGATCGAGGTCAAACGATCCGCTGCTGGTGGCGGCAGGCCGTTGCCACTCGAGCAGCGAGCCCCCGCCGACCTGCAACACGTCCTCGGCAGCGACCTCCGCCTCGGCCGCACGAATTCGCACTCCGCACGAAACTTGATGCAGCATCACACGCCTCAAACCGAGCACCACACCCCCCTGCTTCGCCCGGTCAGCCACCTCCACCGCCACGCTGCCGAGTTTCGACGTCGAGCCTGCTTCGGCCACGAACCGGCAATCGACAATTTGCACCACCCCGCCGTGAATCACCACCCACGGTTCACCCGCGGGGCCCCGAATGCTCAGACCACGCAACTCCACCGTCGGAGCATCCAGTTCCAGGGGCCGTCCCGGTTCGATCACGATCTCCGAGTACAAGCCGCGTGCCAGATCGCCTCCCACCAGCACCAGCGACTCGGAATCCTCGAGCCGGCCGCCCGAGCGGGTCGTCGAAGTCTCGAGCCGCAGCGTCCCGTCTT
>CAUZJR010000262.1:0-7812 GCA_963580005.1 Planctomycetota bacterium | reverse complement strand
ATACTCGTGATGGGACCCCCGGTGCCACGATCAGCCAACACGTCGCCCGGGCCAGGTGCCGATAACCGGAGATAGCCGGGCCGATCGTCGCTGTGACCCCGTCCGAGTGATACCATACAGCCTCGGACCTGGGCGCTCTCGATGCCCATCTCCTGCCCAAACCCATTCCGGCCCCTGCGATGCTTCATATCGACGGCAGTTCCCAGCGAGGCTTCTGCGACGGCATCTCACGCCGCCGAATTCTCGAGGTAGGTTCGCTGGCGACGGCCGGAGTCGGTTTGCCGGATCTGCTCGCATCAAACGCCTCGGCAGCGGGCCTGGGCGAAGGGACATTTGGCAGTGCCAAGCGAGTGATCCTGCTGTTCATGTGGGGTGGCCCGGCTCACCAGGACACCTGGGACATGAAGCCCGACGGGCCGGTCGCCACGCGAGGCGAATTCCGTCCGATCGGGACCAACGTCCCCGGCCTGCACGTCTCCGAACACCTGCCCCTGGTCTCGCGGCACGCCGACAAGCTCGCCGTCATCCGCTCGGTGGGCCAGGAAGACAACAACCACTCCACCGGTGCCCACGCCGGGCTGACCGGTCGCAAGCACGAGTTGAAACAGGAATCCTTCAACGCGAGCCAGACCGACTTCCCTCACTTCGGCTCGGTGCTCAGCTACCTGCAACCCAACCACAACGGCCTGCCGACATTCGTCGCGTTGCCCGAGATGATCCACACCACCAACGGTGCGATCACTCCCGGCCAGGGTGGCGGGATGCTGGGCCGGAGATTCGATCCGTTCCGGATCAACGAGCACCCCGACCGGCGTGATTTTTCGATCGAGAGTCTGAAGTTGCCCGAGGGCGTGGGACTGGGGCGGATGGCCGGCCGCAGGGCTCTGCTGGATGGAGTCGACCGCACGGCGAGGCTGGCCGATCGAGCCAACTCGAGCCAGTCGCTGGACCAGTTCTATCAACGCGCCCTCGACATGGTGCTCTCGCCCAAGGCCCGACACGCCTTCGACCTCTCCAACGTCCCCGAAGAACAGAGGTGGCGTTACGGCTACCACGCATTCGGACAGGGCGTGCTGATGGCCCGGCGGCTGGTCGAGGCCGGAGTCAAGCTGGTCACCGTCTACTGGCACCGTGAACGCAAGACGATCGATTCGAGCTGGGACACGCACCTGCTGAACTTCACCGAGCTCAAGCACCGACTGATGCCCTCGGTCGACCGCCCGATCGCCGCACTGCTGGAAGACCTGAAGGCATCGGGCATGCTCGACGAAACACTCGTGGTCTGGAACAGCGAGTTCGGCCGGACCCCGAGAATCAACAAGAACGCCGGCCGCGATCACTGGGGCCCCTGCAACAGCGTGGTGATGGCCGGAGGAGGCGTGCCCGGTGGGCAGGTCTTCGGAGCCACCGACGAACAGGCCGCCTACCCGACGGCCGAAAAGGTCACCCAGGACGACATCGCCGCCACCATCTATCACCTGCTCGGCCTCGAATCCGAGACCCGGGTCCGAGATCGACTCAATCGACCCCACGCCATCGCACTGGGTGAACCGATCCACAGGCTGCTCGGTGGCCACTGCCATGTCCCACCCTCAACCGACCCCGCACCCAGGATCCCCCGCCTCAGGGTCGGACCGCTGGAGACCACGCTGAGAGAAAACGGCAACCGCTTCCTGTGCCTGGAATCGGGCAACCCCGACAGCGAAAAACACTGGACGCTCGAGGGGCTGGGCGATGCGTCGGCCGGGCCACTCCACGGCCGGGCACTCGGCGACGAGCCCGCAACGCTGACCTACACCGGCATCTTCTGGAACCACCTCGACTACACCAACCTGCTCCTGCGCTGGGAGCAGCCCGCGACTCTCCAAGACGTCACGCTGTCCCTGGCCGGCAAACCGGTGCCGATCCCCGCAGAATTGCTCTCGGACAAACCGGCGAGCATCTGGCAGATCAGCCTGCCGCAGGGACTGGTCCCGTCGATCCCCACCGGAGCGTCCAAGCTGGTCGTCACCCTGACTGCTCCCGGTCGACAGCTGGCCGGATTCGCCGTGACCGGCGACCCGGTCCGCCAGATGGTCCTCAAACGATTCGGGCTCGTCTGAGTTCTTCCTGACGAGCATGACCAGCATGAGCAGCCCATCTCGAGACAACAGCCAGGCCCATTTTGCCCGGGCAGCCAAGTCGATCCCCGGCGGAGTCAACAGCCCGGCCCGGGCCTTCGGTGCCGTGGGCGGCGATCCGCTGATCATCGACCGGGGCGAGGGTGCCCGGCTGTGGGATATCGATGGCAACCCGCTGGTTGACTACGTCGGCAGTTGGGGACCTCACATCCTCGGACACCGACATCCCCAGGTCATGGCGGCTCTCGAGACCGCCCTGGCCCGTGGGACCAGCTTCGGAGCACCCACGGTCCTGGAAACCGAGCTGGCCGAAGCGGTGATCGCGGCGGTGCCGTCGGTCGAAAAAGTCCGCATGGTCAACTCGGGGACCGAAGCGACCATGAGTGCGATTCGGCTGGCGCGGGGGCACACCGGTCGAGACAAGGTGATCAAGTTCGCCGGCTGCTACCACGGTCACGTCGACAGCCTGCTGGTAGAAGCCGGCTCCGGAGCACTGACTCACGGAGTGCCCTCCAGCCCCGGTGTCCCCGCCGGTTGTGCCCAGGACACCATCGCACTGGCCTTCAACGATGCCGAGGGCCTGGCGGCGACGATGCAGGAGATCGGCAGCGAGGTGGCCTGCGTGATCCTCGAACCGGTCGTCGGAAACATGGGAGTCGTCCCACCCGGGGACGGGTTCCTGGCAGCCTGCCGAAGCCTCTGCACCGCACAGGGAGCCCTGCTGATCTTCGACGAGGTGATGACCGGGTTCCGCGTGGCCTACGGCGGGGCCCAGTCGCTTTACGACGTCACGCCCGACTTGACCACGCTGGGGAAGATCGTCGGAGGCGGGATGCCGGTGGGTGCCTACGGCGGACGGGCCGAAATCATGGACTCGATCTCACCCGACGGACCCGTCTACCAGGCCGGGACTCTCTCGGGGAACCCCCTGGCGATGGCCTGTGGACTGGCCACGCTCGAGGTGCTCCGCGAAAACGACCCCTACCCGCAACTCGACGCCGCCACCGCTCGCCTCGTCGATGGACTCGATCGGGCTGCCACCGATGCCGGCATCGACCACCAGGTCGCACGAGTGGGCAGCATGTTCACGCTGTTCTTCAACAGCGATCCGGTCACCAGCTACGACGTCTCGGCTCGCAACGACACCGACCGCTTCGCCGCCTATCACCGAGGCATGCTCGACCAAGGCATCTACCTGCCCTGCAGCCAGTTTGAAGCCAACTTCGTCTCAACCGCTCACAGCGACCAGCACATCGACGAAACCATCGCCGCAGCCCGCAACGTACTAGCAGCAATCCCCTAACCTCAGGGACTGGCTCCGCAGCCCCGCCCGTGGCGGGCGCAGGTGCCTGTCCCCCCCACACTCAACGACCCACAGAGTCCAAAAACGCCCGCGACTGCTTCATCACGTACGCCTCGGCCCCCGCGTAACCGATGGCCCGGTACCCCTGTTCGACCGCCCACTGAGCCTCCTCGGGACTCCGAGCCGGATACCCCGCCGCCACGCCGTGTTCCAGGCACGCCGCCAGGATCCGCTCGGCCGCCGCCTTGACATCGGCATGGTCCCGCTGGCCGGGGTGCCCATAGGCCATCGCCAGGTCCCCGGTCCCCACCCACAACACGTCCAGCAGCCCCGATGCCGCAATCTGCTCGATCTGCTCCACACCCTCGATGTCCTCGACCAACGCCAACAGCACCACCGTGTCGTTGATCTCCCGGAAGTAGTCCTCCGACGACACTCGACCCCACTTCATCCCCCGAGCCGGTCCGAAACCCCGAATGCCCTCCGGAGGATACATCGCCGCGTTTCGCAAGAACTTCGCGTCTTCGACACATCGACAATGAGGAATCAAGACGCCCTGGACTCCAAGATCCAACACGTGCATCACCGCCTCGGCGTCGTTGTTCTTCAGCACGCGGACAATCGGCACCGTGCCGCCGGCAAAACAGCCCTGCACCAGGCGATCGATCGACGAGGGGTCCATGGCGCCGTGTTCGCCATCGAGCAGCACGAAGTCGAACCCGGCGTACCCGAGTATTTCGCAAAGAGCCGGATCGGTCAGGCGGACCGAGCTCGAAAAGATCGTGCCTCCAGAATCCAGGATGCTCTTGACCGAGTTGCTGCGGACTGACGTCATTCCGTGTTCTCCAATGCTCCAGGGACTGGCTCCAAAGGTGCCTGTCCCCTCCCCACCACTACCGCTTCCCCACAAACCGAGCTGCCAACCACTCCGTTGTAGCCAACACCTGCTGCAACGACACAACCAACTCGGTCGCCACATCAGCCGACTCGGGAACCGCGGCTGACTGATTCAACCGGCTGGCGTCGAGATCTTCAAGCACGCCGGCCAACGTATCGGTCATCGCACTCCGAAAAACCGCCAGTTGGTCATCATCCAGATCATGACGCAGCAGTCCCACGTGGTCGTCCGACGAGCGGTCTCGGGTCAGCCGGGCCAACGTGCTGCCCTGCGTTCGGTACAGCAACCCGTCGACAAACGCCCGCTTCAATCGACCCTGGGGATCAAATTGGTAAACCGGGTCCTCGCCCAGGTACAGCGACAGGCTGCCATCACCCCGGTAACCGGCCACCAGTTCGGGATGGCCGAGGGCTGTCGAGAATTCAGCCCGGCGGACCATCGCGGTGGCCTCGGACATCAGCTCTTCGAGAGGCCCATCGTCGCGGGCCATCAGGTGCCGACGGCCCGCGAAACCACGGTCGTCACCGGAATCGTCGCCGGCATCTCATCGTCGGACTCGGGTTCCTCGCCCTCCCGGATCCGATCGACACCTCCCAGCTCAGCCAGGCGGCTCATCATCAACTCGGTCACCTGCTCCAGCACCTCGCCCTTGGGACGCAGGCTGTAGAAGTCGGACAGATCGATCGGGTCGCCGTAGATCACCCGGACCCGGCCACGAGTCAGGAACGGAGCGATCATGTTCGACCCGCCGGGGACGTTTTCAAGATAGACGGGATAGACCGGGACCCGCGACTTCAGAGCCAGCCAACCGACACCGAGGTTGCCATCCAGGATCCCGTTTTCTGCGACGTTGATGCGACCCTCGGGAAAGATGCCCACCATGTGACCCGCCTGCAGCTGCCTCAGAGCCTTCCGCAGCGGCGCGGTGTCCTTGCCATCCCGACTGACCGGAATCGATCTCATCGAACGGCAGATCCAGTGGATGCCGGTCACGTGGTAGTACTCGCGTGCCATCATGAAGCTGATGGTCCGCACGTTGCGGCGGCCGAGACCCAGGTGATGGTTCATCCACAACTGCATCGGATCGGCCGCACTGCTGTGATTGGCGATCACCAGCGCCGCACCATCGCTGGGAAACGGGCAGGGTCGGTTCGAACGCCAACGCCACATGATCCCGACAAACATCCGCTCGACGCAGTACAACATCCAGGCCACCGCGTTGACGTCGTAACGCCGTACACGCCATGCGATCAAGAGCACGGTCACGACCGCGTATGTGGCCAGCAACAGGATCGCAGTCGACTCGGACATCGCGGAATGGGCTCGTGGGCTTGATCGTGAAGTCGATCAGAGGCAGCGCGCGGGATCGCAGGGGCAGAGGCTACCCTGACGGACGAAAATCTCCAATAGCGATGGCGAAAATCGAGAGCGATTCCAACACGCTGCGTGTCGAGACTGTGATCCGCTTGAGGTGGAAGCCGGGACCCGGTGACCGACATAATCAGCCTTCCCGTATTACACCCCAGGACCGACACCATGCAAATCGCCATCCTCCATGGGCCGCGTGACCTGCGGATCGAAGAGCACCCGCTCGAAACCGACAACCTCGGGCCACGACAGATCTGGACCCGCACCCGCATCAGTGCTCTGAAGATCGGGACCGATCGAGGCAATTTCGAGGGAGCCGAACAGGTGCCCGGGGCACCGGACTTCCCCCGCTGGGTCGGTGACAGCAACCTGGGGATCGTCGCGGGGGTCGGTAGCCAGGTGAGTGAATTCGCCGTCGGGGACCGGGTCGTCGCGAACCTCCCCCACCAATCCGACCTGGTGATCGATGCCGATGGACCGGTGGTGAAGGTCCCCGAGGAGATCGGAGACGAGGACGCGGTCTACGCCTGGCTCGCGGCACTCTCGGCACTCTGCTACCGCAAGGCCGCCTTCGCACCCGGTGAAAACGTCGCCGTGGTCGGACTGGGAGTGCTCGGACTGGGCGCCGTGGCTCTCGGACCACTCATGGGTGCCCGCACGATCGCCGTCGGCAACAGCCCCGTCCGACTCGAAATGGCTCAAGCGATCGGAGCCCACGCCGGGTTCCTCTACAACGACACCGACCTCGACAGCCGACTCGATGAGTTCACTCGGGGCCAGGGAATCGACCTGGTGATCCTGACGGCCAACCCCTGGCCCGCTCACCGTACCGCATTGGAAATCGTCCGGCCCGGTGGCCGAGTGGCGATCGTGGCACTGTCGGGTCGAGGAGAACCGCCGCTGGACTTCAATCCACTGTCGATGGAACTCTTCTACAACAAGGGCATCTCGCTGGTCGCCGTCTCGCACGCCGCACCCAACAGCTACCCCGCCGACGACCGTGACCGCTTCGACAGAAAGAACGCCGTCGCCTATGTGCTGGACCTGATGGCCGACGGTGCCCTCAAGCCCTCAGACCTCATCACGCACCGGATGCCCTTCACCGAGATGGCGACCGCCTACGAGATGATCGACCGCCGCGAGAAATCGATGCTGGGTGTGATCTTCGAGTGGGACAGGCACGATGGCTGATCCACATTAGAGCTCAGCCCGCTGACAACTCGTCGCGAACGGCTACGAATTGCTCGATGGCAAAGTCGACGTCTTCGAGCGAATGGGCGGCCGAGAGTTGCACTCGGATGCGGGCCGCTCCGCGAGGGACCACCGGGAAACTGAACCCGATGACGTAGATGCCTCGAGCCAGCAGCCGCTCGGCCATCGATTGAGCCAGCACCGCGTCGCCAAGCATGATCGGCACGATCGGATGCTCACCAGCAGGCATCTCAAATCCATGAGACTCCATGCCGCCGCGGAATCGCGACGCGTTCTCGTGCAGCCGGTCGAGCAGGGTCGTCGACTCGGTGAGCAACTCCAGGGCCTTCAGAGCCGAAGCGGCAATCATCGGGGCCAGCGAGTTGGAGAACAGGTAGGGCCGCGATCGCTGGCGGAGCATCTCGATGATCTCCTTGCGACCGCTCGTGTAACCTCCACTGGCTCCACCCAGGGCCTTGCCCAGCGTGCCGGTGACAATGTCGACCCGGCCCAGTACGTCGCGGTACTCGATCGAACCCCGGCCACCGCCACCAATCACCCCGACCGCGTGCGAATCGTCGACCATCACCAACGCGTCGTAACGGTCGGCCAGGTCGCAAATCTCACCCAACCGGGCGATGAAACCGTCCATCGAAAAGACCCCGTCGGTGGCGATCAGGCGATGACGTGCTCCGGAAGTCGCCCGCAACTTCGACTCCAGCTCCGACATGTCGTTGTTCGCATACACGTGCCGATCGGCCTTACACAACCGAACCCCGTCGATGATGCTGGCGTGGTTCAACGAATCGCTGATCACCGCGTCCTCGGCAGAAAGCAGAGTCTCGAACAGGCCCCCGTTGGCGTCGAAGCAGGATGAGTAGAGAATCGTGTCTTCGGTGTACAGGAACTCGCTGAGTCGTTCCTCGAGTTGC
>CAUZJR010000261.1:0-7833 GCA_963580005.1 Planctomycetota bacterium | reverse complement strand
GTGCAGGAAGGACCCGGTAAACGTGTTTAATCCGCTGCCCACGCCTTCGTAGCCCTGCACTTCGGTGAGACCCGACGAGCCGGGGACCTGGGTGAACTCGAGCGGCAAACCGGTCTCGAAGTCGGTGGTGAACACCACCGCGCTGTTGTCGTCGCTCCCCTCGGGATTCACCGTGGCACCGCCGATCGAAAGCGTCCATTGCTCCTCGCCGTCGATCGAGTCGTTGCCGGCACCCCCGTCCATGTGATCGGCACCGAACCCGCCAAACAGCACGTCGTGACCACCCTGGCCACGCAAGACGTCATCGCCGGAATTGCCCTCAAGCAGGTCCCCGCCGGGTCCGCCATACAGACTGTCGTCGCCGTCACCACCCAGCAGCGTGTCGGCGTTGTCGCCCCCGTTGAGGCGGTCGTTTCCGGCATCGCCCTGTAACTGGTCGCTGCCGGAACCCCCGTTGATCGTGTCGTGCTCGCTGCCACCGGACAGCGAATCGGCGCCGCCCTGGCCGGAAAGGAGATCGTAGCCGGCGGCGCCGGAAATGCTGTCGCCGCCGCTGCCGCCAAGAATCACGTCGTCGCCGAGGTCCCCGTTGATCGTGTCGTCGCCGGAACCTCCGTTGAGCGTGTCGTTGCCGTCGCCACCACGAATCAGGTCCGTGTCGTGGTTGCCCGACACCCGGTCATTGCCCAAATCGCCGAACAGAGAGTCCTGGCCGTCACCTCCACTGATCGTGTCGTCGCCATCACCACCGCTGATCTGGTCCTGGCCGTCGTTGCCGTCGAGCTGATCTCTGCCGGCGCCGCCGACGAGCAGGTCGTCACCGTGGCCACCACTGAGTACGTTGTCGCCCGCGCCTCCGTACAGGATGTCCGAACCGTGACCACCATCGATCACGTCGTCGAAATCGGCACTGGCAATCACCTCGTCGTCGCCCTCGCCCGCGTCGACGCTGATCGACTCCAGCACGCTGAAGGCAAGCGAGTTGACCCCGCTGAGATCGATCAGGTTGTCGCCCTCGCCGGCGATAATCTCAATGCTCACCAACGACGACGTCGTCAACGTCGGTGGGATGCTCGTGTCGGGCTGGCCGTCGACCAACAGCTCCACCTGGCCCGGCACCAACGGGTCCTCGCGGATCTCAAGGTCCTCGCCCGAGTCGGCAAGCACGCTGAGTTCACCCTCCAGCACGATCGCGGTCACCGAAGACAATAACGTTCGGTCTTCCAAGGCCTCGACCAGCCGCCGCGACACTCGAGTCCGACGCCTCCGCATCGCGGAAGTGCCACCGGTCAGCTTGGTCCGCAGACCATCCAGCCAGGATCTCAATTGCATCGTCCCATCCCTGGGGTGTCTTCATTTCCTGCGCAGAGCGAGACGACAACGCCTCCTTGTCTACATCCCCTCTTTGCCACCCGTGTATTCATTACAATGCCACCAATCAGCACAATTGCGCCGATTCGACCGCCAAAACACTCGTACAACCACTACAACCGGAAGGGTCATCGCAACTTGCCCAGCCTGCCAAATCGACCAAGACGGGCTGTGCCGGGAGTTTGCCTGAACTGCAATACCCATCCACCGGCCAAGTGACTACGATGCGGCCGCTTCGTGGCTCTTCGATGGCCTGCCTTTCGAATCCACAGATTCCCCACCAACTTCACCCTTCGGTACGGAACGGTTGATCCATGGCAAGTTCAGAGTTGGCAGGTGACTCGGCGGCACCCATTTCGCGTCAGAACAAGCTGCTCTTCTGGGGCTGCTTCGCGGCACTGATCGCGACCGCCTTCGGGTTCCAGGTCCGGGCGATGCTGATGGAGTCCTGGGGCAGCGATTTCGGGATCAACAAGACCCAGCAGGGCGAGATCTTCGGGGCGGGGCTGTGGCCGTTCGCCATCAGCATCATCATCTTCAGCCTGATCATCGACCGCATCGGTTACGGCAAGGCGATGATCTTCGCCGGCATCTGCCACATCATTCAGGCGGCGATGCTGTATTCGGCCGAGGGCGAAAACGCCTACCAGATGCTGTACTGGGGATCGATCATCGGAGCCCTGGGCAACGGCACCGTCGAGGCGGTGATCAACCCGGTCGTGGCGACCATGTTCCCACGCCAGAAGACCAAGTGGCTGGCGATCCTGCACGCCGGCTGGCCCGGCGGACTGGTGATTGCCGGATTGCTCTTCATGGGCGTCGCCAACACCAACGCAGAAGGCGTGATCACCAACAGTTCGCTGATCATCGGGCTGACCCTGCTGCCGATCATCGTCTATGCCGTGATGCTCTTCGGACGCACCTTCCCGGTGCAAGAACGCGTCCAGGCAGGTGTCTCGTTCAAGGAGATGCTGCAGGAACCGGGCATCCTCTCCTGGGCGGTCGCCGTCGTGCTCGTCGTGCTCGAAGTCGGTCGCGTCTTCGATCTCAGCGCCACCATCAAGCTCGTCCTCATGGCAGCTCTGATCATCCCCTTTGCCGCCTACGTCCAGAAACTGGGCCGGCCCATCTTCTTCCTGATGGTGCTGATCATGTGCCCGCTGGCCACCACGGAACTGGGCACAGACAGCTGGATCACCCCGCTGATGACCGGCGAAATGGAGGCCGTCGGGATCAGTGCCGGATGGGTGCTGGTCTACACCTCGCTGATCATGATGGTGCTGAGATTTTCGGCAGGTCCGATCGTGCACAGTCTCAAGCCACTCAGCCTGCTGGCCCTCTCCGCCGCACTCGCCGCCGTGGGACTCTACCTGCTCGGCTCCGTCAGCGGCTTCGTACTGATCTTCACCGTCGCCACGCTCTATGGACTCGGCAAGACCTTCTTCTGGCCCGCCACGCTGGGAGTCATCTCAGAGCAGTTCCCCAAGAGCGGCGCACTGGGGATCAACATGATCGCCGGTATCGGCATGCTCAGCGTCGGGACTCTCGGAGCCGCCTGGCTCGGGTATGTCCAGGATGTGGACACCTCCAGCACGCTCAAGGCCGATCACTCAGCCGTCTACGAAAAGACGGTCGCCGACACCGAGACCAAGAGCTTCCTGGGCATGATCGACTACCAGAGCGTCGACGACACCTCAGCAACTCCTGACGAAAAAGAGACCATCGCCGGGGTGCAGGACGCTTCGAAGAAAACCGTGCTCCGCACCGCCACCATCCTGCCGATCACAATGTTCGTGGCCTACCTGCTGCTGATGGCCTACTTCAACAGCCAGGGCGGCTACAAGCCGATCGAATTGATGAGTGGCGACGCCGCCCAGGCGGCACCCGACTCGGCCAACGCCGAAATGGAGCCGGCGCCCAACGAGAACGACCCACCAACCGACGGCGAGAACGCCTAGGACGGGTCATCACCGGTGGCCAGCTCGGGCCAACGATCCGACCACCCGGCAACCTGCTCGAAGGCCCGGCTGGCCCGCAGCACCCCCGCGTCGTCGTGGCGTCGACCGACCAGTTGCAGCGAGACCGGCAACCCGCCGGCCGTGAACCCGCAGGGAACCACCGACGCCGGCTGACCGGTCAGGTTGAAGGGGTAACTGAACGGAGTCCACAGCAACGGCCTGGCCTGCTGGCCGGGCATCGGAGGTGCGTTGTCGTGGCCGATTGCAAACGCCGGCACCGCCGTGCCCGGTGTCACCAGCAGGTCGTACTCGTCGTACAACGCAACCACCCGCTGCCAGTAGTCGAACCGATCGAGTGCCGCTCGTGCGAACTCGCCACCGCTGAGTTTCACGCCTTCGTCGACCAGCACCTTCAGGCCCGGATCCAGCTGGTCCCCCTCGGCCGCCAGCCGCGGACCCAGAGACCCGGCGATCCCGCCATAAAAATAGATGTTCCAGCACTCATAGGGATCCGGCCAGTCCAACGACACCGTCTCAACCGTCGCACCCGTCTCGGCAAATCGCTCGACCGACTCGGCACACAAAGCCGCCAGCTCGGGATCGACCTCGCCAAAACCCATGTCCGGACTGTAGGCGATCTTCCACCCCGAAATGCCCTCGTCGAGCACCTCGCTGTACGACACCGTCTCGGCAGGCAAGGATGTCGCATCGCGGTCATCGGGACCGGAGATCACATCCAGCACCAGGGCCGCGTCGGCCACCGTACGAGTCAACGGACCCTTGTGACGCAGCGAATCGACCGTCGTGGCCGGGTAGTTGGGCACGCGACCATGTGACGCCTTGATCCCGAACAGGCCGCAAAACGCCGCGGGGATCCGGATCGAACCGCCCCCATCGGTGCCGATCCCCACCGGACCCATCCCCGACGAGACCGCCGCCGAGGCACCTCCACTGCTGCCACCAGGCGTCCGATCCGTGTCCCAGGGGTTTCGAGTCGTGCCGAAGACCCGGTTGTCGGTGGCTCCCTTCCAGCCGAACTCGGGACTGTTGGTGCGGCCAATCAACACCGCCCCAGCCTGCCTCAAACGGCTCACCACCGGAGTGTCCTCGGGCGTCACGTTGTGCTCGAACCACTTCGACCCAAACGTCGTCCGCTCGCCCTCGATGTACAGATTGTCCTTGATCGATACCGGCACACCGCACAAGGGACCAGGGTCCTCGCCACGCGAGATCCCCGCGTCGATCGATGCGGCACTGGCCCGGGCCGAATCGGCCATCGAGATGCAAAAGGCATTCAGGTGCACATCGAGCGCCTCGATCCGAGACAGAATCGCCTCGGTGACCTCGACGGCTGAGAGTTGGCCGGATCCGACGGCCGAGGCAATCTCGACCGCCGTCATCTGCCAGATCGGTTTTTCCGACATCACGGGTTCCTGCAGTGGGAGCTGGGACCAAACAACGGCCCTCGGAGGACAGCTTACGGCAGCCTCGAGCAACCGACAACTTGGCCGGGCATGACTGGGCCTTGATCGGGCGTTGATGATCGGCGGGGAATCGGTTACCTAGAACGGACCGTGAATCCCTCACCACCTCAAGCACCGCCCGACCCGCCGCCCGACCCGCCTGCTGACCCGCCTGCTGACCCGCCTGCTGACCCGCCTGCTGACCCGCCTGCTGACCCGCTGGCCGACCCGCTGGCCGACCCGCTGGCGGAGGTAATCTCGGCGATCCACGCCAGCCCGACCCGGGCCGCGTTGGCGATCACCGGGGGAGGCAGCGGGGCTCTGGCCCGGCTGCTCGCCGTTCCCGGAGCCTCTGCCACCGTACTCGAAGGCCAGGTCCCCTACGCCGCCTCGGCACTGCTGGCCTACCTGGGCTGGAAACCCGATCACTTCTGCGACGATGCCACGGCACTGGCCATGGCGGTGGTCGCGTTTCAGCGAGCCACCTGCCTGGCCGGCGAATCAGCTGACGACGGACCGTTGCTGGGACTCGCTGCCACCGCCGCACTCGCCTCGGAGAAGCCCAAGCGAGGTGACCACCGGGCCTGGGTCGCACTGCAGACCGATTCCAGCACCACGCTGGTACGTCTCGATCTCGAAAAAAACGCTCGCACGCGGGCCGCCGAGGAGGACCTGGTGGCGAGGCTGCTGATCGACCTGGTCGCCGAGGCCGCCGGAGTGACCGATCGGCCCGGGTTGTGCCTGGGCGAGGCCGATGGGCTGGCCATCGTTCGCAGCGTGGCGGCTCCCGAGTTGGCCGATGTCTGGAACCGTCGCACGTCGATCGCCTGGAGCCTCACCGACGGCAACTGGTCGCTGGAACCGCCCGCCCCGCCTGCCGGAATGCTCTCCGGATCGTTCGCACCGCGGCACCCGGGCCATGTCGAGCTGCATCAGGTGGCCGAATCGATACTGGGAGGGCCGGTGTACTACGAGTTGCCGGCGGTCAACGCCGACAAGTCGCCGCTGGACTTCGAGACAATCGAGCGGCGGCGTGAGGTCTTCACCGATCGGCCACTGGCGGTCACCTCGGCACCCACCTTCCTCGAAAAGGCCCGGCTGTTTCCCGGAACCACGTTCGTCCTGGGTGTCGATACCGCCGCACGGGTCATCGATCCCCGCTTCTACAACGATGATCCCCACGACCGCGACCTGGCACTGGCCTCGATCGACGAATTGGGCTGCCGGTTCCTGGTCGCCGGTCGCATCGACGACAACGGCTTCCAGGACCTCGCGTCCCTGGACCTGCCCGACGGGTGCGGGCAGCTGTTCCAGGCCATCCCCGCCGACGTGTTTCGTTGCGATGTCTCCTCGAGCGAAATCCGCAACTCGGGATCTGCCGAGTGAGCGGCGTGGTGCTGTCACCACGAAACGCATCAAGTCGAGACGGCCGCTGGACCGATCCCGATTACAGGTCGTTACCGGTCCCGGCGCAACCGCCCCGGCAGGGAAGCTCGATGAATCTGCCACGCTCCAACCACCACCTTGGGACCGCCGGGCCCATCGGCCTGCTCTTGCTGGCACTGCTGAGCCTCTCCCCCACCCGACTCGCACTGGGTGAGGACCGCCCCCAGCGACCTCCGCGTCCGGCTCGACGGGTTCCGTTGGAGGTCAAGGAGATCGAACCGGCGACCTCCTCCGCTGACGCCCGCAACACGATCGCCGCCGCCATCCCGCTCGATCAACTCCAGGACCATCACCGTGCCCAGGTCGAAGACCTGCTCGCACAGCGGACTCTGTTCCGCTGCCTGCCGGCCCTGAGAATCGAGCTGGAACCTTCCAGCTACGAGTTCTACCGTCAGAACCCCGAGATTGCCGTGGCCGTCTGGCACGTGCTGGGCATCTCGAAACTCAAGCTCAAACCCACCGCTGCGGCCGGGCTCTACACGGTCCAGAGCCCCGACGGATCCGATGGGATGATGGAGATCCTGTTGCAGACCGAGGACTTGCTGATCGTCCGCGGCACCGGCAATTGGCACAGCGGGCTGCTGCCGACCCCGATCCGCAGCGAGGGCCTGGTGGTGCTGCGGCATCGCTTCGAGCAGGACCGAAGCGGCCGACGCTTCGTGTCGCACCAGGCCGCCCTGTTCCTCACGTTTCCTCAGAAGTCGGTCCGCAACGTCGCCCGGCTGGCCGCGCCGGTGACCAACATGATCGCCGATCGCAACTTCAAGGACATCAGCCTGTTCCTGAGAATGATGCACGTGGCCTCGGTCGAGCAGCCCGGCTGGGTCGAGCGGATTGCCGGTCGGCTCGAGGGACTGAACCGGGCCAAGCGGGACGCGTTTCTCAAGTCGGCCGCCCACGCGGTGGTCGCCGCCCGCCGACGCCGCGAATCGACGTCTCAACGCTGAGTCGTACGCGGCTTGAGCACCACGGCTACGAAGCTGATCACGCCCAGGAAGGGAATCACCAGCAGCACCAGCCGCGGCCGCCAGCAGATCAACGCCACCGAGGCGATCACGATCACGAACAGGGACGGTGAGATCTTCGTCCCGGCCCGCGATCCGAAACGGCCAGGCAAGGCCAGCCACAGGCAGCCGATCACCACTCCCACGCGGATCATCGTACCAAAGGCACCCTCGGCCCATTGACCCGACGGATCCCACCACCACATCACGACGGCACCAACCAGGAACCCCAGTGACACGATACCCACCAGAGGGCGACTCGGGCCCTGATTCTCGTCGCTCATGACGGCATTATGCTCGCTGATCGACCGCAGGATCAATGACAGTTCTTCGGCACGACACGCGTCAGGCCCCGCACTCGTCCAGCATCCTCCGCAGCAGGTCCAAGGCCGTCTTGGCCGTTCGGCTGCGAGTGAAGGACACGTCGCCCAGCAGTGTGAGCGACCTGGTCTCGACACCGCCGGGACCCGCACACGCCACCCAGGTCGTCGGAGCCTCCTGGTCGGGTGCGTCGGGATCAAATGCCGGACACTCGGCCACCGACAACGCAAAGTCTGACCCGTTGTGCAGACGGCATGCGGTGGCCAATTC
>CAUZJR010000260.1:0-7853 GCA_963580005.1 Planctomycetota bacterium | reverse complement strand
TGCCCACACCCCCGCCAACCCACCCACCCACCCACCCACCCGCTCTGGGGTCTGCCTTCGCCGATGCCTCTAGAAGTTGCCTGCGGAGCGTGCCAGGGACGACTGGTGGTCGAAACCCCGGGCATCGTCGTGGCCTGCCCGCACTGCGGACACCACCTGACCGCCCCCGACTTCCCCGTCGACTCGAACCAGGACAGTGTCGCAGCGGACGCTCAGCAGGAACCGGCCGGCGAAGAGGCATCGATCGAGTCGGGCAGCGTCTTTGACGAACAGCTGGTCGGCTCCGAAGGTCCCGACACCATCGAGATGCCTGCCGCAGACGCAGCGAGCGTGACGGAGCCCGCCCCCGTGGCCCCGCAGGACCCACCCGGTGATGCTCTGCCCGAGCAGCCGTCGGTCTCCGCCCAAATGCAATCGCAGCGCCGCGAAACCGTGCCGCGTACCCTCTTCATGCCTGCCGCAGACGCAGCGAGCGTGACGGAGCCCGCCCCCGTGGCCCCGCAGGACCCACCCGGTGATGCTCTGCCCGAGCAGCCGTCGGTCTCCGCTCAAATGCAATCGCGGCGCCGCGAAACCGTGCCGCGTACCCTCTTCATGATACTTCTCAGCTACGCCAGCGCCGTCACCCTGGCCTGCGTCTGGCTGTTTTACCAACTGCAGAATGTTCCCGTGCACAACCTCGAGCGGCTGCCCGATCCGGTGGAATCGGCCCGGGGCGAAGGACGCAGCCTGACCCTGGTGGCCGTCGAGAGCCCGATGCCGGCCGGGCACACGCTGTCGCTGTTGCAGACCCAGAGATTCGGACACATCCGGGTCACACCGCTTCGCGTCAGTCGCGAGTCCCTGGAATTCGAACCGCTGCAGCAGTTCGGGGCCGGAGCCTCGATGGCACCGATCGGCCCGGTCCTGAAACTCTGGCTCAGGCTCGAAAATGCGTCGAGCGACCAGAAGATCGCACCCCTGGATCGCACGCTGATGCTTTCGAGGCGCTACGAAAATGACCAGGTGATGGCCAACAACTTCCTGCGACCGGGCTACGGCACTGAAATCACACTGATGCACGACAACCCGATCGAGGGCAACTGGAACTGGAAAGGCCAGGGGGCTGACGGGCTGGACGGCAAGGTGCTTGAGCCTGGCGGGTCGTTCGAGACGTATGTGCCGACCGGTGCCGAGGGGATCGACGAGCTCAGCGGGCCACTCGTGTGGCGAGTCCACATCCGCAAGGGCTACAGCGGGTCCGGCCGGGGTGTCACCACCCTCTTCGAAGTCGCCTTCGACAGCTCGCAGATCGAATCCCATTGAGCCGCTGCTAGGCGGCCCGGCGTGCCTGCCGCCCCAGCTTGCGGGCCTGCGCCGCGGATGTGTCGATGCTCAACTCGACCCGGAACTCCCACCGCCCCGCCTCGTCGGCCTCGAATGTCCAGTGAGGCACCACCAGTTGCGTCGTCCCACCCCGCACCCGCCACGCCTCGCACCGGGGAGACCAGCCCAGCGACCAGTCGACACCGGTCTGCTCTTCGATCAAGCCCAGCCAGTCGCCCTCGGAAAGGACCTCCAGAGAATCCAGCTCGATTCTCTGGCCCTCGCGGTCGTAGCCGAAGCAGTCGTCACACGAACCGGTCCCCAGGGGCAATTCGACGGCCAGGTGCCGTACCGCCCCAGGTTCCAGGCCCGCGACGCGGCCTTCCAGCAGCAACCGACCCCCGTCGCCGGCTTCCATCCCGATCCGCCAGTCGATCCGAGGCCCCAGTGTTCCTTCGTCTGACTCCCAACTCAACCACGCCGAACCATTCGGCCGTTGCAGCGTCACCTGTCCGCCCTGGGGCCCCATCGAGAGCAACCGTCCGGTGCCGTCGAGGTAGTTCTCGCGTGTCGTTCCCGGTTCGAGCAACCAGGCGTGAGGTCCACCGTGAGTTCCGGCACACGTCGGGCTGCTCAGCAACGGCAACGACAGGCCGATATCTCGGAGGTCCAGTTCGTGGAATCCGCGTCCGTCTGCCGGATCGACCCACGCAGTCAGTCGTTCGCTCTGCAACCGCACTTCGCTGCGTCCGTCGAGACTGAAGTCCTCGGCTGTCACCTCGACCCAACCCGCCTGAGTGTCCCCCAGCCCGATTTCGATCCGATCGGCGAGCCGTTCGGCCTCGAGCATCAATCTCCGTGCCTCGCCCAGCGCTTCGGGACCGGGTACCCCTCCCCCGCCCGATGCGGCGGCTCCTTGGGCTTTGTACAGACCCCACCGGGCCGAGGTGACCAGGTGCTCGGGCGGCTCGCGGTCGGACACCAGCGTGTCGATCCGCCGGCTGACGCCAAGCAGTCGGGCGTGGAGCTTCGAGGCCACCGGATCACGGTCCCGCTCCAATCGCCAGCTGCCGCCCGGCTTGCCGACCGCCGGAAGACTGTAGCGGCCACGAGATGCGGTTTGCCGCAGAGCCTCGCTCGGTGTGACCAGGTCCCAGTCGGTGCCCGCCGCAAGCCACTTCAGCAACCGGGCCAGCGACCGGCCACCGGCGGACTGCTCGGTCCATTTCATCGCCAATACCACCGGACCCTCACCCAGCTCGTGAAAAGACTCCTCGAGTCGACCCGGCAGATCATCGACATCGCCCCGGTCGAGCAGGCCCGCCAGGGTCTCGTCGGCGGGCAACACGCCCAGCAGTCGGCCATCGGACTCGGTGTGGAACCATCCCGACCGGATCGAGTGTGGTGATCGAGTGGTCACGCTGGGATCGGGCAGCAGGATGGTCGATTCGAGCCCCGCTTCGACCAGGTCGTCGGCCATCGTCGGTTCCCAGACCTGGTGAGGCACCCAGCCACAGGTCGGCCTGACCCCCAGGTACTCTTCGCTCCAATCCCGCTGAGCAGCCACCTGTCCGATCCGGTCGCGGCGAGGTACTCCGGCCAGCACCACGTCGAAGGCCGGGCCACCCAGAGGTTCGATCCGCCCGGCTTCGATCAGCGAGCTCAGCCCGGAAGCCGTGGTCGGGTGTCTTTTCTTGAGCTGTTCCCAGAAGGGGACTCCCGCCGAGAAGGCGATCCCAAGATTCCGCAGCGTGTCGATGCTCTCCAGCAGCGGCAGCAGGCCGTCGGCAACCAGCAGATCGGTGGCTTCGGCGGGATCGCCCGCCGGTGCGACCACTCGAACGGCTACCACCAACCTCACCATCGCACTCGTCTCCGACCCGCAACAGCGTCCGCCACCCTGTATTGGCCGCGGCAACATATCGCTCGCACTCGCCTCGATCAAGACGACTCTGTGGACACGCCGCGAGCATTCCGCCGACCCGACGGTGATCTCTATACTGAAACCCCCCAGGAGCCTCACCGTGTCGACCTCTTCGCCAACAGATCCGCGAACACCGCGGGATCGCCATGCCTTCGAGCTGGCGGCCGAGACGATCACTCTGCGAATCCGCTGGTTCGGGCTCGTCTTCGGCTTCGTACTCGTCAATGTGCTCCGCGACGACAATCGCCTGCTGCTGAACGCGATCCTGGGCGTGGGCCTGGGCTACGCCATCCTCGATACACTCTGGAGCCTCCGCGGGCTCGTCTTCCTCCGCCGCTGGCCCCTGGTCATCTCGCTCCTCGAAGCCGTCTTCGTCGGCCTGCTGTGTGCCAACGACCAGGGCCTGCAGAGCCCGTTCCTGTTTTATTACCTGCTGAGCCTGCTGGTTTGTGCGATCCGCTACACCCCAGCGGTGACCTCGATCACCTTCCTGATGCACGTGATCAGCTTCGGACTCCTGGCCTTCAGCCTGCACGCCGAGGGTCGCGACGACGTGACGACGATGGTGCTGATGGGGGTCCTGATGGGCTGGGTCACCTGGGCCTCGACCGCATTCGCCGGGCTGGGCAAGAGCGTGGGCGGGCGACTGGCTCAGCTCAACGACCGCCTGCAGGACAACCAGCAACGACTTGAAGAACGGATCGACGAACGTACCCGGGAACTGCAGGAATCCCAGGCCCTGCTCGTGCAGCAGGAAAAACACGCGGCGTTCGGACTGCTGGCCGCCGGGATCGCTCACGAGGTCGGCAACCCGCTGGCCGCCATCAGCTCGCTCGTCCAACTGCTCAACCGACGACCCGCCGACGAGTACACTCGAGAACGACTCGAGATGGTCGACGACCAACTGGCACGCATCCAGCGGACGCTGAGGGAGCTGGTCGATTTCAGCCGGCCCGCCTCGCACGAGGCCGCGATGTGCGACATCCACGAAGTCACCGACGCGGCACTCTCGATTGCCAAGTACTACAAGAGAAAAAAGGGAAAGCGGATCGTGACGCGGTACGCCGAGGGGCTGCCGCAGGTGAGGATCGTGCGAGATCAACTCGTGCAGGTCTTCCTCAACCTCGTCCTCAATGCCATGGACGCCACCGACGAAGGGGGGACCATCGAGATCACCACCACCCTGACCGACGGCTGGCTCGATGTCGCCATCCGTGACGACGGTCACGGCATCGAACCCGCTGACCACGACAACGTCTTCGAACCCTACTTCACCACCAAGAGGACCGGCACCGGGCTGGGACTGTTCGTCTCCAGGAGCCTCACCGAACAGACAACCGATGGCCGAATCGAACTGGTCGATTCGGACGAAACCGGTACCACCTTCGTGGTCCGACTGACCTGCGACAACGTCCGGCCCCATCCCGACGTGCTCCAGCCCACCCGTGTCTCCACCGAAGAGATTCACTCGGCATGAGTGACCTGCCGAGAATCCTGGTGGTCGAGGACGAGGAGATCATCCGGACGTCGCTGTGCGAGTTTCTTGGAGAGGAGGGTTACGAGGTCGTCGTGGCCGAATCGGTCGCTGCGGTGCGGGCACTCTCGGACAAACCGCCCTACGTCGACACCGGATTCGACGTGGCGATCTGCGACGTGCAGCTCCCCGATGGCGACGGAATCGAACTGCTGGGCGAGTTGATCAAGCGATACCCCGACACGGCCGGACTTGTGATCACCGCCTACGCCACCGTCGACAACGCCGTGAAAGCCTTCGGGGCCGGGGCATTTGATTACCTCGTCAAACCCGTCATCTTCGATGACCTCGCCCACAAGCTCAAACGGCTGTTCCAGTATCGAGCGGTCAACACCGAGAACCGGGCATTGAGACTCGAGCTGACGAGGCGGGAGGGATCGGCCGAGATTGTCGGGTCCAGTGAACCGCTGAACCGGTTGCTCGAGACGATCCGCAAGGTGGCCGCAACCAACTCGAACGTGCTGCTGGTCGGTGAGACCGGGACCGGCAAGGAGCTATTTGCTCGAGCGATTCACGGGGCGGGTCCGCGAGCCGACAGCCGGTTCCTTGCGGTTCACTGCGGGACGAGACCGACCGAGCTGCTCGAGAGCCAGCTGTTTGGCACCGGATCCGGTGAACCCGAACCGGGAGTCTTCCGCCACGTGGGGCCCGGGACCGTGTTTCTCGATGAAATCGCCGAACTGCCTCTCTCGACACAAGCCAGACTGCTGCGCGCGATCGAGTACCACGAGATCCTGCCGGTGGGCGGTGCGGATCCCCAGACCGTCGATGCCCGGATCATCGCCTCGACCAGCCGCAATCTCGCCCAAGAAGTCGACGGCGGCAGCTTCCAGGAAGACCTGTTCTATCGACTCGATGGCGGCAAGTTGCACATTCCTCCGCTTCGAGAACGGCTCGAGGATATTCCTGAACTGGTCGACTTCTTCGTCGGCCGGCATTCCGCTGCGATGGGCAAACGAGTGACCGGGGCGACCGAGGAGACGATCCGGCTGCTGATGGCGGCCGAGTGGCGAGGCAATATCAGGCAGTTGGATAACGCGGTCGAGCGAGCCGTGATGCTCTGCGACGGCGACACGATCGCCCCGGCCGACCTGCCAGCCGAACTCCTCGGACTCGGACAACCCCTGCCCGATACCGATGATCTCCGCACCGCACTGCGTCACTACGAGCGGCTGCACATCGCCAGGGTGCTCAGGCAATGCCCCGACAAGCGAGAAGCCGCCAAGCGACTCAGGCTCGGCCTCTCCAGCCTCTACCGCAAAATCGAAGAACTCGACATCGAAGCCTGACCCCCCCAGGCCGGGGACTGGCTCGCATCAAGGCGTCAGCCGAAGATAAGTGCCTGTCCCAAAGCTCACCCCCCACACCCCCGCCCTACCGATTAAACAAAAACGAAGGGCTATTAATCAGAGCCCACATCAAGTCCTGGGCCGCTTCACTGCGGTTGCCCACCTTGACCATGAAGTCCACACCCTGCTTCAGTTCGGCATCGGTCGGAGGCCGACAGATCACAGCCAGGTAGACATCGCTGACAATCGTCTTGTCGTCGGCCTTGGCCTTGATCAGCTTCGCCACCCGCCCCTCGGGATGAATGATCGCATCGGCCACGGTCGGACCGTTGATCATGTTGAGGGTCTGGCTGAGACTCACGTCGCTGCTCCGCTCGCACTCGCAGGGACTCTCGCGAGGCGGCCGCCCGAACATGTCCAGGAAGCCGATCTTGACCTTCGGGTCGGGGATCTGGTTGGCCCGGAACCCGACCGGCACTCCCGGAATCAGACTCGGGGCACCGGTCGCCACGTGGAGTGCATCGAAGAGCTGCTCGGCGGTCAGGCGGCGTGGAGAGGCGTGCGAGAAGTTCAGCGGGTCGTCATCGTTCCACTTGTTGGGACGGAACGTACGCTGGTACGTGTGGCTCCTGGCCATTTCACGAATCAGTCTCTTGAGATCGAAGCCGTTGGCGATGAACCGGCGAGTCAACTCGTCGAGCAGCGGAGGATTCGACGGAGGGTTGCTGGCGCGGATGTCGTCGACCGGATCGATGATGCCCGAACCGTGCAGGTAGCTCCAGTAACGGTTGACGATGCTCTTGGCAAAGTACGGGTTCTTCTCGGAGGTCAACCAGTTGGCCAGGCGGTTCCGCGGGTCGGTGTTCTTGTTATCGAGATCACTCGAGAACGGAAACGCCGCGGCAATCGTCTCGCCCGTACTGGGATGCTTGATGTCGGTCGGGGTGGTCAGCGAGTAGATGATCTCCTCACCCTTGACCGGTCCCGGCTTGCGGCCGACTCCGGCGAAGTACGCCGAGAGTTCGTAGTACTGCCGCTGTGTCCAGCGTTCGAACGGGTGATCATGACACTGGTTGCACTGGAAGCGGGTCCCGATGAAGACCTGGGTCATGTTCTCCATCACGACCTTCGGTTCGCGGGAGATCCGGTAGTAGTTGGCCGCGGGGTTCTCGTAGGTGCTGCCGCTGGCCGTCATCAGCTGATAGACGAACTTGTCGAACGGCATGTTGGTGGCCACGGCACGTCGGATCCAGTTCCGAAACGCCCAGGAACCCTTTTCGGTGATGAACTTGCTGTTCGAGAGCAGCAGGTCCGACCACTTCAGGGTCCAGTGCTCGATGAACTCGGGGCTGCCGATCAACTGATCGATCTTCTCGTCCCGTTTTTCGATCGACGGCCGCTTGTCGGCCAGGAACGCCTTGACCTGTTCGACCGACGGAGGCAACCCGGTGAGATCGATCGAGACCCGTCTGAGGAATTCGGCTTCGCTGCAGGTGCCCGAGGGCAGGATCTTCATCCGCAGCAGCTTGGCGTGGACCAGCTTGTCGATGTAGTTCCGTTCGGGGACCTTCTTCCACTCGTACCCGTCGCGGTTGCCGATGATCGCCACCGGAGCGGCAGCATAGAGGCCTTCGTAGCGAACCAGCGCCGCCGCCTCACCTCGCCGTACCGCGTCGATCCGACCCGTATCTCCCACGGTGGCCACCTCGAAGTTGCTCGTCTCGAACACCGCATCGCGGGTGACATCGCGGCTGGTGCCGTCGGCGAAGTGAGCGATCACGATCACCTGCTGATGGCTGTC
>CAUZJR010000259.1:0-7860 GCA_963580005.1 Planctomycetota bacterium | reverse complement strand
ATCAACTCAACGGAGCCATGACCAGTCTCGCCGACGTGGCCCAGGACCAGAGCGACCGAGGACTGATCGCCACCCTGGCCAACTTCGCCTACCGACCCCTGGTGGCCGAGTACGAAAAGCTCCTGGAAGAAGCCGACCAGTAGCCGATAGGGACTGGCTCCGACCAACCACCACCCAAACCCGGGACAGGCACTCCTCGCTGACGCGACTCGAGCCAGTCCCTGAGCTGCTGGCTACGGCTGTGAATACTCACCCAGCGCGTCCCGATCCAGGGTAATGCCGTGACCGGGCCGATCCGGCGCCACCGCATATCCGCCCTCGAATCGCACCGGCTCCTCCGCCAACCGATTCCAGGCCAGGTCGCTGAATTCCAGGTACAGGCACTCCGGCAGACTCGCCGCCAGGTGCACACCCAACTCCAACAGAGTGTTGCCTAGCGATACCGGGATCCCGTAATCGCCGGCCAGGTGAGCCGCCATCCGCGAGGCCTGGAACTGACCGTGGATGTTCAGCACATCGACTCCTCCACTCTCGAGCAACCGACGCTTGCCGTGAAAACCGAGGTACTCGCCGGTGTTGATCCGTGACGTGGACACCTCCGCCGCCAGCATCGCGTAACCCGGGTAGTCCTCGCGAGTGATCGGATCCTCGATCCAGAAGATCTCGAAACCCTCGTCGTCGTACCGCTTCATCCGCGAAATGGCCTCCTTGGGCGACCAGGCCTCGTTGGCATCAACCATGATGTCGACCTCCTCGCCCAGGACCTCGTGAACCAGTCCCAACCGGTTCAGGTCCCACTCGACATCCGGATGCCCCACCTTGATCTTGATGCCCCGCATGCCGTAGTCGGCGAAATGACCCATCCACGACCTGAAGTCGTCGTCGTCGAGGTGGAAATCCAGCGTGCTACCATAGGCGGGGACTCGGGGATCGGTACCCCCCAGCAGCCGGTACAGAGGCAACTCGGCCTGCTGTGCTGCCAGGTCCCACATCGCCGTCTCGGCGGCCAAACCCAGAGCACTGGCACCGACGTTGCCGCCGCGTGGCCGAGAAATCCGCATCGCCATTCCCAACGGCGACTGGCCCTCGATCGACGACCAGCCGTTGTAGCGATACTGAGCCTCGAGCTCGGACAGGGCGGGAATCGGCATGCCCTGCTGCAACTCGAAACCCACCCCCGTACGACCGTCGTCGGCCTTCAACTCGAGCACCGTCATGAAATGCTCGGTGAAAATCACCTGCGAATCGCCGATCGGACGCTCCAGCGGGATCCGACACCGCTGCAATTGAAAATCAACAATCTTCATCTCGCTCGGTCCTCAGGACACAAAGTACTTGGTGATACTGATCGCACCCAGGATGGTCATCGAGATGCCCGCGATCGCCGTCACGATCCTCAATCGCCAACTCATTCTCAACGCCGCCGGCATCCGGACCCGGTCGACCCAGATCATCGCAAAACACCACAGCCCGCAGGTGGCCGCGCCGCTGACCAGGCTGCCCAGGGTCAACCGACCAATGATGTTGCCGGCGACCGACTGAGGCAACCAGGTCAGGGTCAGGCCTCCGATGGTGCAGTAGGCCATCACCAGCATCTTCATCCCACGGCCCGAGAGTCGTCGGGTGGCCGACGGAGCCAGGACTCGACCCGCCTCACCGCAGGTGTGCCGATAGACCTCAAATGCTCCGTACAGCGTGCCGATGAAGGCCAGGAACACGCCCCCGCGGAAGATCCACTTCAACTGAGGATGCAGCGCGGTCACGAAATCCTCCTGGTGAATCAGCAACTCCCTGTCGACGGGGATCGCGTGCTGAGGGTGCAGGACCATCGCTCCGAGCATCGCGAACAGCAAGGTGACCAGGATCACGCAGACAAATGACCCCGCCGCGTCCACCAACGGCACGCGGCTCCAACTGCGGGCCCGCTGAAGCAACTCCGGATCGGCAGTCGCTCGCTCCAGGTCCTCACGCGAGACCGGCCCGACTCCCGACAACCCCCAGCCCTTTTCTCGAGACATGCCGATGTAACCGATGTAGTCGTACGCGCCTCCCCCCACGGCCGTCAAATACAACGACACCTCCAGCCACGGACTGCGATCCGAAAACCGCTTGGCCAATTCCGGGGTCGAATGAACCCACTCGGGGTAGTCGCCGACCCGAGGTATCAGCAATCCGGCAAAGGCCTCGCCGAGATCCGGGCCCAGCACCACGACGGCAATCGTCACCAGGAGCACCAGCACACCCAGCACGACGATCGAGGCCTTCTCGACAATGTTGTAAGTCGACACCACCGCCAGCAGCAGGCAGACGACCAGCACCAGAGTAGCCCAGGCGTTGGACACGAATTCGAACCACTTCCACGGTCCGACGTCTGCACCGTTGACGGGCAGCCCCGAGAGTCGATGGATGTAGCCGGCCAGGGTCTCGGGGATCGCCGAAAACGCGATCGGCATCAGGCAGACCGCCGGCAGAACCACCAGCAGCGGAAACCACATCCGTGGACCGGGAAGCACCTTCCAGGTCTCCAGAGGATGCTCGCCGGTCAGAGTGAAATGGCGGCTGGCGGTGTAGACCTGGACGGCCTTGAAGACCCCGCCGTAAAAGAAACACCACATCATGCCGTAGCCAAAGATGGCTCCACCGCGTGAGGCGATCACCAGTTCGCCGCTGCCGATCGTCACCGACGCGATGATCAGGCCCGGCCCCATCATCCGCAGCAGCCGACCCACGCCCCGGCCCTGAAACTGTTTGGGCAGTTCCGGGTAACTCGCAGCCGTGGTGGTCACTTCATCAGCCATCGTCACCCCACTGTCCCAAATCACCCGCCCCCCCGCCACAAACCAGCACCCAGGGACTGGCTCCGACCGAGCCACAGGCGAGAGAGGCGCCTGTCCCCAACACCAACCACACCCGGGACAGGCACTCCTCGCTGACGCGACTCGAGCCAGTCCCTGACCCCGCCACAAACCAGTCCCCAGCAGCAGTCGCCGTTGAGCCCCCCACGGCGCTGCTATAATATCCCGCAATGCCCACACCCCCACTCATCCTGCGGACGACCGCCAGACTGCTGGTGCTGGCCACCACCGCACTGTGCAGCTCCTCCCAGGCGGCTCCCACGCCCAAGGACTTCGAGTTCTTCGAGAAGCAGGTCCGCCCACTGCTCGTCTCTCACTGCATGGAGTGCCACACCGGAGACGATCCCGGGGGGAAACTCAGCATGGAGTCCCTGGCCGGGATGCTCACAGGAGGACTCCGCGGGCCAGCGCTGGTGCCGGGTAAGCCGAACCAGAGCCTGCTGGTGACCGCCATCCGGCATAACGAAGAACTCAAGATGCCGCCCAAGCGGAAACTGCCGACCGCCCAACGTGCGATTCTGACCGAGTGGGTCAAGCGAGGTGCCCCGTGGCCCAACGCCAAGTCGGCTCCCAAGCCCGCCGCCAAGGGCACGACCGCCGGCAAACCAGGCGGACCTCTGTTCACCGCAGACCAGAAGCAGTTCTGGGCATTCCAGCCACTTGACGCCTCGCGACAACCGGCCGTCACCGCGGAAAACTGGGTCAGCAGCCCCATCGACCGCTACATCCTCGCACAACTCGAAGCCGCCCGACTGCAACCGGCTCGCGCCGCAACACCGCGAGCCTGGCTCCGCCGCGTCTCTTTTGACCTCACAGGCCTGCCGCCTTCCGAGGACGACATCGCCGCCTTCCTGGCCGACGATTCTCCCACCGCCCGATCACGACTGGTCGATCGGCTGCTGGCCAGCCCCGCCTACGGAGAACGCTGGGCGCGACACTGGCTCGATGTGGCCCGCTACGCCGACTCGAACGGACTCGATGAAAACCTCTGCTACGGAAACGCCTTTCGCTACCGAGACTACGTGGTGGGTGCCTTCAACTCGGATCTGCCTTACGACCAATTCGTAAGAGAACAACTCGCGGGCGACCTGATGGAGGACGACGGCGACCCGGGTACACGACTCAGACGCGTCATCGCCACCGGATTCCTGGTGCTCGGACCCAAGATGCTCGCTGAAGACGATCCGAGAAAGATGCAGATGGACATCATCGACGAACAGATCGACACCATCGGCAAGACCTTTCTCGGCCTGACCTTGGGATGTGCACGGTGCCACGATCACAAGTTCGACCCGATCCCCACGGCCGACTATTACGCACTGGCCGGGATCCTCAAGAGCACCAAGACGATGGAGAACTTCGGGGTCGTCGCCAAGTGGAACGAGACCCCGCTGGCCGATCCCGCCACCATCGTCAAACAGAAACGCCACGAAACGAAGATTGCCCAGGCCAGAGCGCAGATCGAGGCCACCTCGCAGACCACACGCGATGCGATCGTCGCCCAGGCACGACTCCGGGCCGGAGACTACCTGCTGGTGGCCAGCTCGCGCTGGTTGACCGCACGGGAACTCACCGGTCGCCCCCCGCTGGGCGGCACTCCCCAGGCCAGCACGACCGCCGGAGTGCAGATCCGCGAGGCCGAGACGTACGACCGGGGGAATGCGGCCAAGACCACCACCGGCTACGGGCAGGGCATCGGAGTAATCCTCAACGGCGGCAAGCTGCCCAACGTGGCCGAATACGACATGACCGTCAAACAGGCCGGGACCTACCGGATCGAGTTCCGGATCGCCGCCGCCGAGAGCCGGGCCTGCCGGCTCCAGGTCAACGGAGCCGTCGTGCAACCCTCGGCGATGGCTCACGTCACCGGAAGCTGGAATCCTGACACCCAGAAGTGGTTCGTGGAAGGAGTGGCAAGACTGCGGAAGGGCAAGAACACGATCCGAATCGACTGCAACGGCCCGTTCCCTCACATCGACAAGCTGCTGATCGCACCCTCGGGCGAAGGTGCCGGAAAACAGGCCGCCGAACTGGGGACACTGGCACAAACGGTCAAGGACCCAAAGAGTCTCAACACGCAGCTGATCCAACAGTGGATCGGATTCCTCGAGGCGACCAGCAAAGCGAAGGACTCGCCGCTGGCCCCATGGCATCACGCCCTGGCCCAAGCCTCCACGCCGGCCCCATCAGCCGGACCCCGCATCAAGCCGCTGCTGGGCAAGCCGCTCGCAGAACTCGCCGCAGGCTACTCAGAAGTTTTCACCAAAGCCGACACGCTCTGGCGCCAGGAGCTCGACAAGAACACTCCCAAGCCACCCACCGGCTTGGACGATGCAGAACTCGAAGCGATCCGCAAACTGCTCTACCTCAAGACCGGACCCTTCCAGGCCGGCAAAGAACTCGATCCGGCCTTCGACAAAGCTACCGTGGCCAACATCAAGCAGCAGCGGGACGCCCTGGCCAAACTCGCCAAGGCCAAGCCCGTGCTGCCGCTGGCAATGGCCGTGGCCGACGGGTCGGTCGAGGACCTCAAGGTACACATCCGGGGCAGCTACCTCAGCCTGGGTGCCAACGCACCTCGCGGCTTCCCCAGGATCCTCGCCGGCACACAGCAGGCACCCCTGCCCAAGAAGACCAGCGGCAGACTGGAACTGGCCCGCTGGATGACTCGAGCCAACAACCCGCTGGTCCCCCGCGTGATGGCCAACCGCATCTGGCGATGGCACTTCGGACACGGATTGGTCCGATCGACCGACAACTTCGGCACGCTCGGCGACCGACCCACCCACCCGGGACTGCTCGATTGGCTCACCTCCGAATTGATCCGTCACGACTGGTCGATCAAGTCGCTGCACCGCGCCATCCTGCTCTCTTCGACCTACGCCATGAGCACCCGCTTCAACTCCCGGGCGGCCGCGGCCGACCCCGAGAACCGGCTGCAATGGAGAATGGACCGTCGAAGACTCTCGGCCGAGGAGGTCCGCGACTCACTGCTGCAGGTCGGCAAAGGACTCGATCGACGGCTCGGCGGCTCGCTGATGACCGTCAAGAATCGGGCCTACGTCACCGGCACCGGCCACAACATGAAAACCGACGTCTACGAAAACACCCGACGCAGCATCTACCAGCCGGTCGTCCGCAGTGCGCTGTTCGAAGTCTTCCAGGCCTTCGACTTCGCCAACCCCAGCCTGACCAGCGGAGACCGGGTCACCACCACCATCGCACCGCAGGCTCTGTTCCTGATGAACGGGGAACTGGTCGATATCCAGTCGACAGCCATCGCCACCCGAATGCTCGCACTCGACGGAGATGAAACCACCCGACTCAAGGCCCTCTATCGATCACTGCTGGGACGCGACCCCACGAGCGAAGAATCCGTACAGGCCTCGACTTTCCTCTCCGAGTACCGACGTGCCGCCGTCGAGGACGATAAGAACAACAGCGACCCCAAAGACCCATCGAAACAGGTCTCACCTGACGTGCGTGCCTGGCGAGCCCTCTGCCGGGTGCTGCTGGCCAGCACCGAGTTTGTGTACGCCGAATGACCACGCTCGAGACCAGGTGTGCCGAACACAACCTGACGACACCCTGATCACAACCTGATCCACAAATCGTCGCCATGACCCAAGCCTCACACTGCTGCAACCAGTTCACGCCGGTGACCAGCCGACGCGACATGCTGGGCACCTCGGCCACCGGGTTCGGCATGCTGGCTCTGGCCGACCTGATGAGCCGCCAGGCGGCGGCCGAGGGTCCGTCGCGACCGGTGAACCCGCTGGCCCCCCGCGATCCTCATTTCCCGGCCCGCGCCAAGCGAGTCATCTTCCTGTTCATGCACGGCGGCCCCTCGCACGTCGACACCTTCGACCACAAACCGCAACTCGACAAGGACCACGGCAAGCCGTTGCCGTTCCCCAAGCCGCGGATCGTCTCGGGTGCCACCGGCAACCTGCTGAAGTCGCCCTGGGCCTTCAAGCAGCACGGCCAGAGCGGGGCCTGGGTCAGCTCGGTCTTCCCCAAGATCGCCGAAATCACAGACGACCTCTGCTTCATCAAGTCGATGTACGGGTCCAATTCCCGCCACGGCGGCGCGCTGCTGGAACTGCACACCGGCAGCGACACCTTCATCCGGCCCAGCATGGGGTCGTGGGTCAATTACGGGCTGGGAACCGAGAACCAGAACCTGCCCGGCTACATCACGATCTGCCCCAGCCTGACTCACGGAGGAGTCAACAACTGGAGCTCCGCGTTTTTGCCGGCCGTCTACCAGGGCACGCCCATGGGCGATGCAGCCACGCCGGCTGAACGTGCCCGGTTCCCGTTCATCGGAGGCAAGTCCAAGGTCCGTCGCCGTGCGCTGCAACGGATCGAACTCGACCTGCTGAACCGCATCAACCGCAATCGCTTCCAGGACACCGGGCCCGATTCGGACCTCGAGAGTCGCATCGCGTCATTCGAACTCGCATTTCGGATGCAGAGTGAAGCTCCGCAACTGCAAGACATCAGCGGCGAACCCGAGCACATCCACAAGCTCTACGGTCTCGACAACGACGCCACCAAGGACTTCGGACGGCAGTGCCTGATGGCGAGACGGTTCTCCGAACGAGGCGTTCGATTCATCCAGGTCTCGCACAGCTACAAGTGGGACCAGCACGGAGGACTGAAGAAATCGCTGCCCAGAAACGCGATGGAAGTCGATCAGCCGATCCACGGCCTCATCAGTGACCTCAAGCAGCGAGGACTGCTCGAAGACACACTGGTGCTCTGGGGCGGGGAATTCGGGCGAACACCGGTGGCACAAGGCAACGACGGTCGAGACCACAACCCGCACGCGCTGACGATGTTCCTGGCCGGAGGCGGTGTCAAGCCGGGCATCAGTCATGGCGCCACCGACGAATACGGGTACTATTCGGTCGAGAACAAGGTCCACTTCCACGACCTGCACGCCACCATACTCCACCTGCTCGGACTCGATCACCTCAAGCTCACCTATCGGTATTCGGGT
>CAUZJR010000258.1:0-7861 GCA_963580005.1 Planctomycetota bacterium | reverse complement strand
CCGGCCCTGATCCTTCTCGGTCAGCTCCTTGTGATCGGCGGCGAAGTCGTATCCGAACATCGAGAGCGTGAAGCCGCCCTGTCCCTGGAATGACCCGTGACAGGCACGACCATTGCAGCCCAAAACGCCCAGCAGCGGCACGATGTGACGCTGGAAGTCGGGCACCGGCGACCTGGAATCCGCGGCGGCAAAGCGAGTGAGGGCCGGTGCGAGAGGTGTCGCGTCGGGGGCGGGTGGTTGGGCCGAGGACTTGACCTTGGGTGCCGCCTGCAGCGGCTGTCCCTTGCGGAGGCGCTCAAAGGCGGTCAGCTTGCGGTGGCCCGTGGGCGACAGGGTGACCGAGAGCGTCTTGAGCTGGTCGCGCAGCGCGGTAATCCCCCCCGCGGTGACCCGGGTCCGATAGAGGTTGATCTGTTTCAGCGACGCGATGGCCGAGAGCGAAGCGAGGTGTCCGGCGGACTCGTCGCCAAGCGGCGTGTCGGCCAGGCTCAGGAATTCGAGTTTCTCGAGGCCGGCCAGTTCCTTCAGCGTCGCTCCGGTGATCGACGTGCGGTCGAGGTACAGCGACTTGAGTGCCGAGAGTTGACCAATCGCGGCCAGGGCCTGATCGTCGACGTCAGTTCCGGCCAGGTTCAGGACCTCGAGTGTCTTCAACCCGGCCAGCGTCGCCAGGCCCTTGCTGGTGATGCGGGTGTCGGCCAGCCAGAGCGTCTTGAGCGAGGGCAGCGGGGCGACGTGGCGGAGCCCCTCGGTGGTGATGCGGGTGTCGTCGAGGTAGAGGATCTCGAGCTTGTCGAGTCCCCTGAGTACCGCCAGTCCGGTGTCGCTGAGTTGGGTGTGCGAGAGCACGAGCGTGTCGAGGTTTGTGAGGCCGCGGATGTGCGAGAGGCCATCGTCGGTGACGTGGGGAGTGACGACGGCCAGGTAGTCGATCTGCCCAAAGGCGGGAATGTGGGCCAGGTGGAAGTCGCGTACGAAGAGCTTGCTGAAGCGGACGAAGCGAACCGTGCCATCGCGGTTCTTCTGGATGTTCGAGGCATGACCTCGCAGGGCCTTGATCGCGGCGGCCTGTTCCGGCGGCGTCTCGCCACGCACCGTCGCCTGCAGCAACAGGGCGATCAGGATCAGCAGCACTCTGCTCATGGGACATCTCGATCAGCGGACCGGCTGCAGCATGATGGGCGAGAATCGATGAAGCGATCCCGCCCCGATGATTGTATCGGCTGACGCAGGCCCGATCAGCCTGAATCGATGCGAGGGCGACCGAGAGACTCGGGCGCTGTTTTGGTACAACGTGTCTCCTCGAGAAGGAGAACACCGTGCAAAACCGACCGTTGGGAAGGACCGGGCTGGAAGTCAGCTCGATCGGGCTGGGCTGCGTGACATTTGGCCGTGAGATCGACAAGGCGACATCGTTCGCGGTGCTTGATCATGCGCTCGAGCGAGGCATCAATCTGCTGGACACGGCCGAGGCGTATGCAGCCGGTGAGTCCGAGCGGGTGGTGGGTGAGTGGATTGCCGATCGAGGCGTCAGGGACCAGGTTGTACTGGCCACCAAGGTCTCGGGCACGTTGACCCGCGAGCGGGTGATTGGTTCGGCCGAGGAGAGCCTGCAGCGACTGGGTGTCGACGTGATCGACCTGTTCCAGCTGCACGTCTACGACGACACGACGCCGGTCGACGAGACCCTGGCGGCGTTGGACACTCTGGTCGAGCAGGGCAAGGTCAAGCACATCGGCTGCAGCAACTGGGGTGCCTGGCAGATGGCTCATGCCCTGGTCCGCTCGGCCGCCGAGGGCGGCCCGAGGCTGGAATCGGTGCAGCCACCTTACAACCTGGTGCAGCGCGAGATCGAGTCGGACTTGCTGCCATTGTGTCGCGATCAGCAGGTCGGCGTGCTGGCCTACAGCCCGCTGGGGGCCGGATTCCTGACCGGCAAGTATCGCCTGGGCCAGGACATTCCCTCGGGAACACGTTTTGACGTGATCCCCGGGCACCAGCCGATCTACTTCCACGACACCGGTTGGGCGGCACTGGGTCGGCTGGACGAGCTGGCCGCCCAGACGGGGCGGTCGCTGGTCGACCTGGCCCTGTCGTGGGTGATCGCCCAGGCCGGAGTCACCTCGGTCTTGATCGGCTGCCGACAGATCTCGCATGTTGACCAGGCCTTCGAAGCCGAGGCGGCCGGGCTCGAAGACGAACTCACAGCCCGGCTCTCGGCAGATCCCGACCCGATCGAAGACTGAGCCCCAGTCAGCGGTGAGATTCGAGTTCTTCCCATTCGGCCAGCCGCTCGGGCAACTGCTCGGTGATCTCCTTCAACCGCGATGCCGCCTGGGAAATCTCGTCGCCGTCCCCCTTGAAGAACTCGGGGTCGGACATCACCTCGTTGATCTCCTGCTGCTCATTCTCGAGTGATTCGATCTCGGCGAATAGCTCGTCGGCCCTCTGCTGTTCACGAAAACTCAGCTTCCGGGGCTTCTGAGCCGACTCGGAATGGACTTGAGAGCCCGGCCGGGGAGTCGGGTCCGCTTCCGCTGGCGACTCGGACCGGTCGGCCTGTTTCAGCTGTCGGGTGTAGTCGTCGTAGCCGCCGGCGTATTCCTTGAGCTTCCCGTCGCTGTCGAAGACCAGTGTGCTGGTGACCAGGTTGTTGAGAAACGCTCGGTCGTGGCTGACCAGCAGCAGGGTGCCGGGGTAGTTGGAGACGAGTTCTTCGAGCAGTTCCAGTGACTCGGCATCGAGGTCATTGGTGGGTTCGTCGAGGACCATGATGTTGGAGGGTCGTTTGAGGATGCGGGCCAGCATCAGGCGGTTCCGTTCGCCTCCCGAGAGATACCGTGCCGGCCGACGTGCCCGTTCGGGGGTGAACAGGAATTCCTGGAGGTAGCCGTAGATGTTGCGGGGCTTGCCGTTGATCTCCAGGGTCTCCTGCCCCTCGCCCACGTTCTCGACCACCGTCTTCTCCTCATCGATCTGCTCACGCAACTGGTCGAAGTAGATCACCTGCAGCCGGGTCCCGTGCCGGATCGATCCGGAGGTCGGTTCGAGTTGTCCCAGCAGCAGCTTCAGCAGCGTGGTCTTGCCCGATCCGTTGGGTCCGATGATGCCGATGCGGTCGCCGCGTGAGACGAGCAGCGAGAGGTCCTTGATGACCGGGAAGGGTCCCGTGTCGGTGTCGTAATGGAATTGGACGTCGGTGGCTTCGAGCACCAGTCGGCCCGACTTGTTGGCTTCGGTCGCCTGCATGCGGATATCGCCGATGCGTTTCCGCCGACTGCCATGCTCTTCGCGCATCCGCTCCAATGCCCGCACACGGCCTTCGTTGCGGGTACGACGCGCCTTGATCCCGGTGCGAATCCAGACCTCTTCCTCGGCCAGTTTCCGGTCGAACCCGGCGTTGTGTTTCTCCTCGGCCTCGAGCAACGCCTCGCGACGCTTCAGAAACGTCTGATAGTCGCACGGCCAGTCGAAGAGATGGCCGCGGTCGATCTCGATGATCCGCGTTGCCAGCGCCTGCAGGAAGACGCGGTCGTGGGTGACGAACATCAGCGTGCCGTCGTAGACGCTGAGGAACTGTTCGAGCCAGGTGATCGAATCGATGTCGAGGTGGTTGGTGGGTTCGTCGAGCAGCAGCAGGTCGGGTTCATGGACCAGGGTGCGGGCCAGCAGCACGCGTCGTTTCATGCCCGAGGAGAGCGAGTCGAACAGCGCCGAGCCTTCCAGCCACATCCTCGACAGCACTCGATTGACCGCCTGCTCGAGTTGCCATTCCTCGCTGCGGACCCCAACCACGGCCGCAGCCTCCTCGATCATCTTCCTCACCGTCAGCCCGCTGTCGGCGGGAACATCTTGGACCAGCCGTGCGACGGTGAGGTTGGGGTCCCGCAGCACCTCGCCGTTGTCGGCATCCAATTCGCCGGCCATCAGCCTCATCAGGGTCGACTTGCCGGTCCCGTTGCGGCCCAGCAACCCAATCCGCTCGCCCCGTTCGATCTCGAGGTCGATCCCGTCGATTAACGGCTCACCGCCGAAGGTGAATTGCAGGCCGCGGAGACTAAGCAGGGACATCGGATGCTACAGCCGTGGGCGGGGAGGTTTGGCGGGGCCTTTCCAGGGGCGAACGCCGCGGGTGGCCACCTTGCGGCGGTAGACGCTTGTGCCGCAGGTGACATAAAGCGTATCGAGTTTCGGGCCGCCGAAGACGACGTTCGAGAGCCAACCGGGTCCGGGCTTGGAGAGGATGATGTGGACCCGACCCAGCTGGTCGAGCACCTGCACTCCCATGCGGGTGGTCACGTAGCTGCGGCCCTCGGTGTCGACGGCCAGTCCGTCGGCTCCGGTGTCGTTGTCGCCATCGCCCCGGTGCAGGTGACCGTGTTGCTGTCGATGAGCCAGGCTGCCGTCGGGCTGGATGGCGAACGAGTAGTTGAAGCGGCCACGCGTGTCGGTGACCAGCAGGAAGGCGTGGTCGGTGGTGGCGACCACGCCGTTGGGGAAGGCGATGTTGCGTGCGACGACCTTCTTCTTGCCCGCAAGCGTGAAGTGCCAGACCTGCTTGTTGGGCGGGTCGGTGAAGTACCCGTGGTCACCCAGGATGACCAGGTCGTTGGATGTGACGTCTTCGACAACCGTCTCGGCCTGCCCCCTGGCATCGTAGCGGACGATCTGCTTGTTGCCGTTCTGACAGGCGTAGAGCTTGCCGTCGGGTCCGAACATCAGTCCGTTAGCGGCGCCGGTGTCGCTGGCAAAGAGACTGACTGTGCCGTCGAGCCCGATCTTGTGAATCCTGTTGTTGGGGATGTCGCTGAAGTAGACCTCCCCGCTGTCACTGACCGCCGGACCCTCGGTGAACCTGTGCCCGCTGCTGACCTGCTGCCAGCCTTCTGTTGGCAGGATGATTTTCGATCGGCGAGGTGTACCGGCGACGTTGGTGATCGGTCTGGGGTAGTCTCGCCACAACCACGTCAAGACATCCGGCAGGATCGCGGTGGCGTGCTTGCTGTTGTGGCCTCCCTGGCCCCAGGCGTGCTTGACGTCGTACCCGGCCCATTTCAGCGAGGCGAGCATCTGCTGGTTGGCTTCCCACCAGCTGCCGCCGAAGATGTCCAGGTCGTTGCGGCCGTCCTGCAGGAAGACCCGGATCGGACGCGGTTCGAACTTGCGGACCAGGGCGGGGTATTCGTTGCCCCCCTTGAGCGAGACGAAGGTGCCCACGGCGGTGAAGACGCGGCGGAACAGGTCGGGACGTTCCCAGGCGGCGGTGAAGGCACAGATCGCGCCGCTGCTGCTGCCGGTGATCATCCGGTCGTTGGGATCGTCGCTGAGATTGAAGCGGCGGGCGACCTCCGGCAGGATCTCCTTCTCGAGAAACGAAGCGTACCGTGGACCCATCCCGTCGTATTCGAAGCTGCGGTTGAAGCGGGGTTGAGCGTCCTTGCGGGCCGGCATGACGACCCCAGGCGAGATGAAGATCCCGATCATCGGCGGGATCGACTTCTTGTGGATCAGGTTGTCGAGCACCGTGGGGATCTTCCACCTGCGGCCGACTCCCATGCCGTCCTGTACCACGATCTGGCAATGAGGCTTCGACTTGTCGTAGCCGGCCGGCTCGTAGATCCAGTAGTCGCGGACTGTGCCCGAGAAGATCTTGCTGGTCCAGCGGATCGGGCCATGCACGGTCCCCTGGGGGACTCCCGCTTGAACCTTCGAGTCTTCATGGACCGGGTAGTTTTCGACCGGCGGCTGCCGCTTCTTCGACTTCGCGGTGGCCTGGGCCTGTAGGGGTGAGGCACTCTGAACGACCAGCAGCAGGGCGAGCAGACCGATCAGCGCGACGGGGAATGAACGGCGTGTCATGTTGAGGACTCGGTGGGGAGGCATTCGACGAGGCGGGGGATCCGCTGTTCGGGCCGGCACGGTCGGTGTAGCCTGTGGCAGAACGGTCGGCTGAGCTGGGCGACAGATTTGGGACAACGATCCTGACGATAGGATTCCGATGGAGAAAAACCAAGTACGCCGGGCGACGGGCGTCCTGGCCGTCTGTGCGAGCTTGGCGCTGCTGGGAGCAGCGGGCATGCCGCGGGACCTGGCGGATGCGGGGTTGGTGGGCGAGTTGTCCGGCCGCATGCTGCCTTCGGGATCGAAGCCGGCCTGCTATCTGAACCGGGGCGGCACGCGAGTCGTGAGCCCGGGTGCTCGCGAGGCGGCTCGCAGAATCGCCCTGGGCTACCGCGAGTTGTTTCTCGACGACGTGATGGTGGCGTCTCGCAGCAAGGTCGAGTCGGTGCTGCATCAGCCGACGAAGTACTCGAGGAACCCGGTGATCCGGCATCACCAGCGGCCCTGGCAGAAGTTCCGGGCCCAGTTGTACGGCACGGTGTTGTACTTCCCCGAGGAGAAGATCTTCAGGATGTGGTACCTGGCCGGGTCGAGGTTCCCCGATGAGGCGGCCATCACGCTCGATGGCAAGCGTCGCATCCCCAACTTCCAGATGCTGGCCTATGCCGAGAGTCGAGACGGGTTGAACTGGACGTTGCCCGACCTGGGCCTGGTCAGTTTCAACGGATCCCGCCACAACAACCTCTGCCGGTTCGCGCGAGAGAACGCCGAAGGGGTGGCGGTGGTCTACGATCCCCTCGATCGGGATCCCAAACGACGTTACAAGGCCTTCTACTGGGAGCATTCGGTCCGCAGCCCGCACAAGATCCCGGTCGCGGTGGACATCAGTGCGATGTCGGTCAGCTTTTCGGCCGACGGCAAGAGCTGGACCGATCATCCGGGCAACCCGGTAATTCCCCAGGCCAGCGACACCGGTCACCAGGCCATGTGGGATCCGTTCCGCAAGGTCTTTGTGGCCTACGGTCGCTTCGGAGCCGGAGGCCGCCGGATCGCTCGTTCCCAGAGCACCGACTTCATCAACTGGAGTCCGTCTCAACTGGTCTTCGCCGCCGACGCGACCGATACGAAGTCCCGCGGCGGGAATCCTCAGTTCTACGGCATGGGGACGACGATCTACGAAGGGGCCTACATCGGTCTGCCGTGGCTCTTCTGGGAAAATTCCAGCAACCGGCTGGATGTGCAGCTGGCCAGCAGCCGCGACGGAATCCACTGGCGACGTGCCGGGAACCGCGGCACGCTGATTCCCAATGGCAAGAAAGGGACCTGGGACGGCGGCTGCATCTTCACTGCCGCCCAGCCGCTGCAGGTCAAGGACGACACGATCTACATTTATTACTCGGGCTTGTCGCTGGACCACGAGCAGGCCCGGCCGAGTCGTCGCGAGCGTCCCGAGTACGGCGAGTCGTCGATCGGGGTGGCGACGCTGCGGCGCGACGGTTTCGTGTCGCTGCGTGCCGGCAAGGACACCGGCCACGTGGTGACTGGTTCGATCCGCTGGCCGGCCGGGCGACGGTTGCACCTGAACGTGGATGCCCCAAAGGGGCAGGCCCGCGTGAGTGTGCTGGGTGACGACGGGAAACCGCTGGCCGGATTCGAACAGTCTCGAGTCGTCAGCGGCGATCACACCGACGTGCTCATCGAGTGGCCTCGGGCCGCTGGAGCAACTCCGAAGGGGAAGTCGGTACAATTGCGGTTCGAATTGACCGCTGCCGACCTGTATTCGTATTGGCTGAAGTAGAACCGGGGAGCTGAGTTGATGGGGCGAATCGTACGCGTTCAAAGTGATGTGCTGCTGGCCGTTGTTGCGGTCTGCCTGGTGGTTGCCGGCTCGGTTGAGGCCCAGGTCCCCAAAGCGAACACGGGCGACTGGCCCTGGTGGCGCGGTCCGAACTTCAACGGTTCGGCCGAAGCGGGGCAGGAGGTGGCGATCGAGTGGTCGGATACGAAAAACGTGGCTTGG
>CAUZJR010000257.1:0-7874 GCA_963580005.1 Planctomycetota bacterium | reverse complement strand
CGCAGCTTGCCGATGATCTGGTCCACGCTGTGACGTTTTCTGGACATCTCGAGAATCTCCTTTCCGGATCAGTCAGATCCGGGTGATCCTCTCATTTCCACTGGTACAACGGGAGGGGGTAAGGTCATCTGCGGTGTTCTTCTTCGGAGTGTTCTTCTTCGGGGTGTCTGGGCTCTTCTTTCTTGACGCATAGAAAATGAAGTCGTTGCTGAACAGTCCTCCGGGGTTCTGGACCTGCAGCAGGTGCATCCCTGCGGCGGGGGATTTCTCCAGCGAGATGGTCACGACCTCGCGATCGATCTTGATCGAGCCTGGCACACGTCGTCCGTCGACGACCACCCGGGCTCCCTTGCGGATGTGTCGTCCGCTGATGGTCATAGTGGTCTTGCCGTCGACCAGGACCGGGAACTTCTGTCGTCCCCGTTGCGGGTGGATGGGGCCTGGTGTCCAGAGTGCCGGTTGGGGGTGATTGAGATCGACGGTGGTGCCGAGACTTGCGGTGAAGGTGCCCAGGAACCGGCCGCTGGAGGCCAGCGACACCAGTTTGTCTCGAGTGAACCGGCGGCGGTCGCCACCGGTCTCGATGTAGGCTCCATCCCTGATGCGGCGTTCGAACCTCAGGCTCACTCGTGTTGCCTTCGCGTCGTCGAGAAATGCACCGTGACCCTCGAGAACAATGGCACCTTCGCCGGCCGAGCGTTCGAGAGCATCCAGGAGGTCGGTGGTCAGATCATCCCGGGCTGTGGCCTTGCTGAGCGTGACCTGTCGGGCGAAGGATCCTGAGAACCCGGTACTGTTTTCCAGCACCATGTCCCAGACCGGATCGAATCGTCGCCGGCCTCCCCACGACATTCGCCAGACACTCCGTTCGGGGGCCCCGCGTTCGGCGATCCTGCGGTAGAAGTCGAAGTCGATGATATTCAGGCGTCCCTGCGGCAGGATCAGCCAGCGGTCGTAGGCTCCTCGCCAGGTCGGTGCGTCCATGCCGGTGCCCGGCGTATTGGTGCTGACCTGGAACGGCATCCGGTGACAGTCTCCGCAGACATTGGGCCTGCGTTTTCCGGGGTCGTTGTCCCCCTTGACGTGAAACAGTTCGAACCCGTTTCTCGCCCGGGTCGACACGACGTTGGTGTAGGCACGTCTCTGGGCGGGTGGGTAGGTGACGCTGAGGATGAAGCTGGCCATTGCGTCGCGATCGCTGGAGGCCAGCTGTCCGGCCTGACCCTTGTCGTTCTTCGTCGTGTCTCCGACCTTCATCATCGTGTTGGCCATGGCCCCGTCGATCAGGTGCCGCGCGCTGCTTTGGGGATCGCCCAGTCGGCTGTTGGGTTCGACGTGCTTGCGGATGTTTGCGCTGTTGTTGCCGCCGTAGGGGTCGCCGGGTATGCCGTCCCAGTGAAACGGCTCGGTATCGCGCAGCCCGCGAACCGGCATCGTCGAGCGAGGCATGATCTGGTTGCCGCCGGTCACGATCGGGGTGTTGAGCACCCACAGCAACTGGTCGGTATGGCCGTCGGGGTGACAGCTGGCACACGAGAAGGTTCCGGTGGTCGAGGCCGAGGCGGTGTTGAAGGCGATCCGCCCGCGTTTGACGGCCGCGTCGGTGGGGTCTTCCAGCGGAACAGTCGCGACAACTTCCAGGTGAGTCGGGTCGGCCACGTCGACCAGCGACACGGTGTTGGCGACGGCGTTGAGCACCCAGGCCCAGGTCGCGCTGCCGTCCTCGGACGACTCCAACGCGATCCCTCGCGGCACCGCACCGACATCGGCCCGGCCCAGCAGCTGGCCGGTCTTGGCATCGAGTGTGAACAGCGTGTCGGAACCGGCGGCTGAGACGAACAGGGTGGAATCGTCGTTGCTGACCTGGATCGCGTACGGCGTGGCCAGGGCCTGGCCCGGCTCGGGGTGCTCGGGTGGCAGCGGCTCGAGATCAATGAACTTCGGCCTCTGCGGTGTCCCGTCCTCGAAGGCGACACGGGTCACCTGGTTCAGGAAGGCCCGGTTTTCGAGTTCCTTCAGCCCGTGCTTCTTCGTGCCCGACTTGCCGTTGGCGTCGTTGCGGGCATCGGCCTGGGCGATGAAGACCTCGCCGGCCGAATCGACCGTGAGTCCATACAGCAGCGTGCCGAGCGTGTCGACGGTCTTGACCAGTTGATCGGTCCTGGTGTCGAAGACGTAGAGGTCTCGATCGGGAACTTTCGGGTGCTTGATGATGTCGACGACATGCCCGAGTGACAGCACGTTGTTGACGCGGATCGAATGCTGGTAGGCGTCAAATGTCTTGAGCTTGCCGTCGAGCGGCTTGGTGCCTCCAGAGAGTTGAGTCCGGTTGTTGGATTCAAACGGGATCACGTACAGCCGGTTGCCACGGACCGTGATTGCTCTGGGGTCCTGGGCGTTGATTTCTAGTCGCCTGGTCACCTTCCGGCTGGCGACGTTGATGACCGCGATGGTGTTTTCCGAGGACAGTGCCACGTAGGCCTTGAGGTTGTTGGCGAAGGCGATGCCGACGGGTTCATCGAAGCGGGTCGCCCGGGTGGCGGGGTTGAAGTCCTGGACGGTGGCGATGACCTGGAGATAGGTCGGGCTGTCGAAGTCGGTGTCGATCACGCTGAGAGAATCGGAAACGTGGTTGGCGACCCAGAGTTCCCTGCCGTCGGGTCGCAGGGCCAGACCGACGGGGTCGATGCCGACGGGGATGCGGGCGGTGACCTTGCGAGTGGCCGGGTCGATCACATCAACGGTGTCAGCCGGCGTGTTGGCGACAAAGACCCGGCCGCCGCCCAGGGCGATCGGTGCCGCGTGGGGACTCATGAATGACGAATGACCCGGAGGCCCAGGGGGCTGGTTGGCGGTGGGTGCTGCGGTGGGTGCTGCGGTGGGTTCTGCCTGCGCGGGATCCTGGACGTGAAGCACGCTCGTGCCAACCAAGGCCAGCAGGGTCAGGGCGATGGCCATACGCGTCATGAGTCGACCTCGGGGTTGCTCGTGTTGACCAATCGTATCGCTCGGGATGACAAATCGTAGCGCTGGGAATGACAAATCGTGGTGCCTGTGCAGCGTGGTGTTTGTGTCTGTCGGTCGAGGGACTTGTTAGATTGAAGCGACCTGATGTGACCTGGGTTGGGGGCGTGGATGCACCGATGCCGTCACAAGTGACCTCATTCGCCGTTGCGATCTTGCTGGTGTGGCTCGGTGGCCCGTGTGCCGATGCTTCGGAGCCGGTGGACGAGTTGATCGCGGCGGACTCGCCCGCGTTGGTCAAGTCGCTGAAGTTGTGGCTTCGCGCCGACCGGCTGCAGCTTGCCGATGGGGGTCCGGTGGTGGTGTGGCCCGATTCCAGTGGCCGCGGCCACGATCTGACGATCACTCGCGGAGTCCGCACCAACGGCACCGGCACCGCACCTGTGTGGATCAAACGCAGCCGGGTCAACGGCACACCGGCGGTGCGGTTCGTCCACGAAAACGGCCTGGCCGCCTCGCCCGACCGAAGCCTGGGTCTGACCGGAGACGCCGACTTCACGATCGTGATTGTCGGCCAGTTCGTCCGCGGTGGTGCCAAGCGTTTTGAAAACATCCTGATGGTGGGCAATCCGGCGGCCGCCGGGAACCCGGGTAAGCCGCTGTCGGTGCTGATCGAACTCGAGACCGACAAGAACCAGCTCGATCTGGCCGGCGGCTGGACTCACGACGCCTCGATGGGTCCCGGCTCGGCCCAGGTACTCTACGACCGGCCCAATATCCTGATCATCACTCGCAAGCAGGGCCCCTGGACCCCCGGTGCCCGCTTCTGGCTCAACGGGCAGTCCTCGAAGCAGGTGTGGGGTCGAGACCCCCAGGGGACCGCGGTCGTGCCCGACGTACAACTGCGGCCCGAGCACGGCGTCGCACTGGGTCGGCCGCAGGCCTGGGCCGGCGGATTCCAGGGCGACCTCTCCGAGGTGATCGTGTTTGACCGTGTGCTGAGTGATCGGCAGCGGCAGGGTCTCGAGGCCGAACTGGCGACGCGGTACGGGGTGGCGATGCCCCGGATGTTTGAAGCCTCGACACGGCGATTCAGCGACGAAGAGAAGAACTACTGGGCCTTCCGGCCGGTCGAGCAGCCGAAATTGCCCGCCGTCGCCGACGCCGGTTGGAGCAAGTCGCCGATCGATCGGTTTGTGCTGGCCAGGCTCGAGGCCGCGAACCTGAAGCCGTCGCCACTGGCCGACCGCGTCACCGTGATCCGCCGGGTCACGTTCGACCTGACCGGGCTGCCGCCGACTCCCGACCGGATCGACGCGTTCGTGGCCGACAAGCGAAGCGATGTGGAGGCACTGGGGGCAGTGGTCGATGACCTGCTCGCCTCGCCCCGCTACGGTGAACGCTGGGCGCGGCACTGGCTCGACGTGGTGCGATACGCCGAGTCGACCGCCAACGACGGCAATGCCGTGATGCGCTACGCCTGGAGGTACCGCGACTATGTGATCAAGTCACTGAACACCGACAAGCCGTACAACGAGTTCGTGATCGAGCAGTTGGCCGGTGACCTGCTGCCGGGCAAGACCGGCCAGGCACGGGTCGACGCGGTGGTGGCCACCGGGCTCTTGATGCTGGGACCCAAGGCGTTGGCCGAGACCGACAAGGAGCAGTCGCGGCTGGACATCGTGGCCGATCAACTCGACGTCACCGGCCGGGCCTTCCTGGGACTCACGATTGGATGCGCACGGTGTCATGACCATAAGTTCGATTCGATCCCCACGGTCGACTACTACTCGCTGGCGAGCATCTTCCGCAGCACCGAGGTGTTCCAGGACGAGAACCGCAACGCGACGATGTTCCAGGAGTGGAAGCTGGAGGTGAAGGGGCTGGAGCCGGTGATGGTGATGGCGCCGGTCGAGTCGACTCCGGTGACGCTGCGAGTCCACCAGCGAGGTGACCGCAAGGACCCCGGCGTCTTTGCTCCGCGGCGATTCCTGCAGGTGATCGCAGGCGAGGGAAATCCGCCGCTGAGGACCTCCTCCAGCGGTCGCCTGGAACTGGCTCGCTGGATCGCCTCACCCGACCATCCCCTGACCGCGCGCGTGCTGGTCAACCGCATCTGGCAGAACCATTTCGGCACCGGGCTGGTGGCCACCAGCGACAACTTCGGCAACCGGGGCGAGTTGCCCAGTCACCCGGGTCTGCTCGACTGGCTGGCAGCCGATTTCGTGAAGAGCAGTTGGAGCATCAAGAGTCTGCATCGGCGGATGGTGCTTTCGAGCACCTACATGCAGGCCAGCCGTACGGCGAGCCAGGCCACCGCCGCGGCACGAGAACTTGATCCCAACAACCGCCTGCTGTGGACCATGCCTCTGGAGCGGCTGGATGCCGAGGCGTTGCGGGACGCGGTGCTGGCTGTCGGTGGTCGGCTGGACCTGGCACCGGGTGGGTCCGAGACTGGTGAGTTCCTGTTCGAGCGGGGCGAGGTGATCGACAAGAAGCGGCCGACCTTCCGGCCCAACCGGGTCCGTTCCGACGATCCGTTCTACAGCGATTCGAGGCGGCGGAGCATCTTCCTGCCGGTCGTCCGCAACGCCATGCCCGACATCCTCACGCTCTTTGACGCCGCCGACCCCAACGGCATCGTCACTCGACGCAACGACACCACCGTGCCCTCGCAGTCGCTGTTCCTGCTCAACCACCCCTTCGTACTCGAGAACTCCACCGCACTGGCCAAGCGGGTCTTGTCGGCAGAGTCGAAAAAGTCGGCAGAGTCGAAAAAGTCGGCCCCGGCGGCTGACGAGGCCGCTCGGATCGCACTGGCCTATCGACTGGCGTTGGGCCGAGGCCCGCGGCCGGGCGAGTTGAAACGGGTCGGCGAGTTCCTGGCGGCGGTGGTGGCGGCCGAGGCGGCGGGGACACCTGAGGCGAAGCGGCTGGCGGCGTGGAGCAGCTTTGCCCAGACACTGTTCTGCCGAAACGAATTCCTCTACCTGCGGTAATCTCATGACGACCGTTCCCCTGTTCCATCGCCGACATGCTCTGAGGCAAATTGCCTGCGGATTCGGTGCCACCGCGGCCGCCGCGATGCTCGGCGAAGACTCGATCGCCGCGGGTGTCGACCCGATGGCACCCCGGGCGTCTCACTTTGCCCCCAGGGTCAAGCGGGTGATCTTCCTGTTCCTGCACGGTGGGATGTCGCACGTCGACACGTTCGACGAGAAGCCCGAGTTGAGTCGCCGCAGCGGGCAGGCGGTTCCTGTAGACAAGCCCGACTTCGAGTTCGCCGTGACGGGCAACCTGCTGGGCTCGCCCTGGAAATTCGAATCACACGGCCACAGCGGTGTGCGGGTCAGCGAGTTGTTTCCCCGGATCGGCTCGGTGATCGACGACATCTGCGTGATCAACTCGATCAGCGGCGGCAACGAGGTGTCTCATGGGCCGGCCTGCCTGAGGCTGAATACCGGCGACGGGGTGTTGAACCGTCCGAGCCTGGGAGCGTGGACGTTGTATGGGCTGGGATCCGAGAACCGTGACCTGCCGGGTTTCATCACGTTGACCCCATCGATCTATCATGGCGGCACGCAGAACTTCGGCTCGGCGTTCCTGGCGGCCAGCTTCCAGGGGACCAGCATCGGTGATGGCAACGGCGAGTTTCCTCGGACCGCCGCCGTGTCGAATGTCACCCCCGGCCGCCCACAGGGCCTGCAGCGACGTCAACTCGATCTGCTGGCAGCGGCCAACCGCGAGTACCTGGTCGAGACCGGTGCCGACGCGAGGCTGGAGGCTCGGATCCGGGCCTTCGAGACGGCGTTCCGGATGCAGTCGGCTATCCCCGAGGTGTTTGACCTGTCGAAGGAGTCCAAGGAGACTCTGGCGTTGTACGGGATCGGTGGCGGGCCAACCGATGAGTACGGCCGCGAGTGCCTGATGGCTCGGAGGTTGGCCGAGAGTGGCGTGAGGTTCATCCAGGTCAACCATAGTTACCCTCGCAACTACTGGGACGCTCATGGCGGACTCAGGGCCAACCACAGCAAGAACGCGAAGAAGATCGACCAGCCGATCGCGGCGTTGATCACCGACCTGAAGCGGCGGGGCCTGTTCGAGGACACCCTGGTGGTGCTGGGTACCGAGTTCGGCCGCACCCCGGCGGCCCAGGGTAGCAACGGCCGCGACCATCACCCCCACGCGTTCAGCATGCTGTTGGCCGGCGGCGGGGTCCGCGGCGGGATCAAGTACGGCAAGACCGATGACTTCGGTTACTACGTGGCCGAGGACATGGTGACGATCCCCGATTTGCATGCGACGATCCTGCACCTGCTGGGCCTGGATCACGAGCGATTGACGTTCCGCCACGCCGGTCGCGATTTCCGTTTGACCGACGTCGAAGGCGAAGTGGTCAGCGAGATTCTGTCCTAGCCCGCCTCGGTTGAGGTTTGTTGCATCCCCATGCCACGCGAGGGGGTCAGACGCCTTTTGTGGCGATCGGGGTGGCTGGCCGAAGGGGTCTGACCCCCAACGCGGGATTTCCCGTCTCGGTGTTGGCTCGATTCACTTTGCAGTAGCATCGATCTCGATCAACGTCACATTCAGGAAAACACGATGACAGGCGAACGCGTTGAAGTCGGCGGCCTGCTGGTTGACCGCGGCCTCTACCAACTGGTCCGTGACGAGATGGCCCCCGGGACCGGCGTCGGCGCCGACGAGTTCTGGATCTCACTGGGCGAGATCGTCGCCGACCTCGAACCGGGCAACCGCCGTTTGCTCGATCGTCGCGACGCACTGCAGCAACAGATCGACGCCTGGCACCTCGAGCACCGCGAGTCGGGATTCAGCGGCGAAGAGGCTCGTGAATTCCTGGCCGAGATCGGCTACCTGGTTGATGACACTGGCGAGTTTGAAATCGAGACCCG
>CAUZJR010000256.1:0-7874 GCA_963580005.1 Planctomycetota bacterium | reverse complement strand
CGGCAGACGACTTCGTCGAGCCAGCGAGGAATCTCGGGGACGATCGATCGGGGCGGGTCGAATTGCCCGTACCGCTGCTGCTGGATGATCTGGACGGTGCTCCGACCCAAAAACGGAGGTCGACCGGTCAGCATGCAGTACATCACCGCGCCCAATGAATACAGGTCGCTGCTGCGGTGAGCCTTCCGACCCTCGGCCTGCTCCGGCGACATGTACTCGGCCGTGCCCACGATCCCGCCGGTCGCGGTCAGCTTGCCGGCGGCAAAAATCTGGGCCACTCCGAAATCGGTCAGCTTGGCCACGTCGTCGGAGGTCAGCATCAGGTTGCCCGGCTTCAGGTCGCGGTGGATGATGCCGGCGTCGTGAGCCGCCTTCAGAGCACGGCACACCTGGACCGAGATCTCGATCACGTCCTCCCAACCCAGTCGCTTCACCCGACCCAGCCGCTGCGTCAGAGTCTCACCCTCGACCAGCTCCATCGCGTAGTAATACGTCCCCTCGTGCTCACCACTGTCCAGGAAACGGACGATGTGCGGATTGGTCAGCTTCTGCAGCGATTCGACCTCCCGGCGGAATCGCTCGACCAACCCCGGCTCGCGGGCCATCGTCGCCGAGAGCACCTTGACGGCGACCGGCTCGGATGTCTCGCCGTGAATCGCCCGGTAGACAGTCCCCATCCCCCCGGCACCCAGCTCGGACTCGATCTCATACGGGCCGATCGTGATCGGAGCATCTGGCATCGAGAGTCGCCGAGGGTACGGTGGACAGGAGATCCCGGTACTGGCCGATTCGAGTCTAGGGTGCGACAATTCCGACGGTCAACATGCCGACCTGATCACCAAGAGCACCCGATGACCACCGCCATCCTCCTCGTCGCCCACGGCAGCCGACTCGATTCGGCCAACCGCGATCTGGATTGGCTGGCCGAGTCGCTGGCGACACGCCGGCCCGCTGACCTGGTCGAGACGGCGTACCTGGAGATAGCCGAGCCTGACATCCCCACCGCCGGGGCGGCTTGCGTAAAGCGAGGAGCCTCTCGGGTGCTGCTGCTGCCCTTCTTCCTCTCACCCGGCCGACACGCCTCGCTGCACCTCGCCGAGCACCGGGACCTGTTGGCCGAGCGGTTTCCCGAGGTCAGCTGGGAACTGAAACCGCCGCTGGGACGACACCCCGACCTGGTCGACGTGATCGAGGATCGGATCGACTCACAAAGCGTCGACTAGCCAATCACCGGTCACGCTCGACCCAGGCCAGCAGCACCGGCAGCAGCACCAGGTTGCCGGCCAGCCCGCCGAGCATCGCCACGCTGACCAGGATCCCGAAGTAGACCAGCGGGAGGAAGTGCGAGAGTGTCAGCACACTGAAGCCGACGACCAGGGCCAGGTTGGCCAGCACCACCGCGCGGCCGACTCCCGCGTGAGTCCGTTCCAGGGCCGTGGCCACGTCGTCGCCCTCGGCACGGGCACGACGGAACCCCGAGATATAATGGATGCTCGAATCGACCGTCAGGCCCAGCGATACGCTGGCGATCATCGCCGTGGCAATATTGACCGGCAGACCCATCCAGCCCATCGCACCGATCACCATCACGATCGGGAACAGGTTGGGCAACAGCGCCACCAGGCCCACCGACACGCTGCGGAAAGCCAGCGCCATCATCACCGTAATCCCGATCGCCGCCAGCACAAAGCTGACCACCTGGTCCCGCAACAGGCTCTCGATCAGAAACGTCAGCAGCACGTACAGCCCCGTCGCCTCGACCGGCCGACCACCAGGGTCCGCCTCCGGAAACTCCTCCCGCGCAATCGCCTCCACCCGCTCGATCAACTCCCGCTTCTCGCCTGCCTGCTCGCGTTCCAGAGACCGCAGCACGATCCGCATCCGGCCCGCCTCGGAGTTGTACAGGCTGCTGACGTACTCGGGCTGCGACTGGTCGAGCACCCTGAGCCGTTTTTTGAGAGTATTCAGCAGGAACGGGACGTGGGGGACCATCTCGAGTCCGTCGCTGATCGGCATCACCTTGGTCAGTCGTCGACGACCGTCGATCGTCGTCATCCGCAGAGCCACCTCGCTCCTGAGACGCTCGGCCAGCTTCTCGACCCGGTCGATGCGATCCTGGTCCAAGTCCTCGGGGACCGGAAAGTTAACCTCCCAGTTCCCCGCACCGCCGAGCTTGGTCTCGAAGAAGTCGAGCCCGAGCCGAATCGGGCTGTCGGGTCGGAAGTTCTCGCTGAAGTCGGTCTCGACCTCCAATCGCGTCAACCCGGCACCCGCCACGCCGACCAGGATACCCACCCCGATCAGCACGCCCGCCGGACGCCGGCGGATTGCTCGAGCCAGAGACTGCAGCCCTCGGGTGAGCTGTCCCTCGCCGGGGACCCGGCCCGGGTCCGCCATCAGGCGACCCAGCAGGATGCCCCCCGGCAGCAGCAACAGCGCCGCCAGCAACACCAGCAGCGTTGCCAGGCCCATCATGATCCCGAAACTCCGCACCGGGCTGATGTTGCTCGACAGCAACGCCGCAAACCCGATCGCGGTGGTGGCTCCGGTCCAGAAGATCGCCGGAACCAACTGCCGCATCGTCAGGCTCAATGCCTCCAACGGTGCGTGCTTCCCGCGGTGCTCGCGGTAGTGCACCGTCACGTGAGTGCAGGTGGCGACACCGATGATCGTGACCAGGGAATTGAGCATCGAGCTGACCATGCTCAGTTTCATCCCGCTGAGCACCAGCAGGGCCTCGGTCCAGAGGATCGCGGTGAGCACAACTGCCAGGGGGAGCACGACCCAGCGGAGATTCCGAAACAGCACCAGGATCACCAATGCCAGCAGGCCCAGCGACCACCAGAACAGCGTCCGACCATCCTCCTCGACGTACCGGAACATGTCGTGCACCTGCACCGGTTCGCCGACGACCCGGGCCACCGGGCTGTGAGCCTCTGCCAGCCGACGGATCTCGGCAAACGTCGCCGCGCGATTCGCGGTCGCCTCGGCCCCGACCGCCGGCGACAGCCTCAACACGATCGCCACCGTCCGCCGGTCCTCCCCCACCAGGACCCCCTCGACCAATTCCAGCACGCGTCGCCTGAGGCCACTGATCCGTTTCATCACGCTGCCGAGCCGCCCGGCCGGTTCCAGCGCCTGCACCAGGTGCTGAGTGCTGTCGGCCTGGACGCCCTTGACCCGACCCAGAGCCCCGGCGAATGCCAGGATCCGAGACCTCGCCCCCTCGCTCAACTCGCTCGACAACTCAGACTCAGGGTCGTCGCTGCCAAAGAGTTGAGGATCTTCGTACGCGACGAACACGAACTCGTCTCCGCCGAACAACTTGCGGCTGGCACGAAACGCGGCCAGGTGCGTATCGTCCTGTGCGTAGAGCGATTCGATCGACTGGTCGAATCTCAACTGCCCGGCCGGAACCACCGCCAGCAGCGCCGCCACGATCGTGGCTCCCAGCAGCACAAACCGCCGGCGGAGTACGACGGCGACGAGTTTCGAGACCGCGTCGCCCTGGGCCCGTGCCACTCGAAACTCGTCCTGCAACTGGTCGGGATCGGTCCCGTCGGTGTCCATCGATCTCCGGCCCTATCACGCGCGTCCGCGGAGTTCGGTTACACTGGCACCGCCCGCGGGCACCAGCGGCCCCAAGGATAGTCGCGGTCCCCCCGAGGAGCCAACAGGAGTCCAGGTGACCGGTCACCGTTCACACCTCGTCCCACTACTCGGAGTCCTGCTCCTGGCGCTGGCAGTCCGCATCCCGGTGGCAGCCTGGCGGATGGACTCGCTGCAGGATGACCGCGACCACTACCGGCTGCTGGCTCAGGGGCTGGTTCAAACCGGAGCACTCACGCACCCCGATCACGGCACCCCCACCGCCTACCGCCCCCCCCTGTACCCCCTGGTGCTGGCCGCGGTGGGCTGGACCGGAGCCGGCGACATCGGGATGGCAGGCCTGCATCTGCTGCTGGGCCTGGCCACGGTCGCCCTGACCCTTGTCATCGGCCTGCAGCTGGGGCTCTCACGCCGTGCCTGGTGGCCGGCGGCAGGTGTCGCCGTCGATCCGTTGCTGGTCGTCGGAGCCACGCTGCCGATGACCGAGACCCTGTTCGCCGCGCTGGCCATGGGACTGCTGGCCGTCGCCACCTCGCCCTCGCCACCGTCAAACTCAAGACGTCTGCTGCTGGGAATCCTGTTGGGACTTGCGGCACTGTGCCGACCCTCGGTCTGGGCCTTCGCCGCACTCTGGGCCGCCGTTGTGGTCTGCAGACACTGCAGGAAACCACAAGGAGCGGATCAATCGAACCGACCCCGGGCACTCGCCACCGCCCTGGCCACCACCCTGGCCGGAGTCGCTTTGTGCATCGGGCCCTGGCTGGGACGCAACCTCGTCGTCTCGGGGGCCCCCGTGCTGACGAGCACCCATGGAGGCTATACGCTGCTGCTGGGCAACAATCCCGAGTTCTACGACCAGGTGGTACGACGGCCGCTGGGCACGACCTGGAACGACACCACGTCCGATCCGGGGCATCGACCCGGCGAGTGGCGTGAGAGCCTGGAAGCCCGGTTGCCGACCCCGCCTCGTGGCATCAACGCCGAACAACAACGCGACCGGTTCATGTACCGCCTGGCACTCTCGCATGCCGCCGATGACCCCGGCGGGTTTGCCAGGGCGTGTTTGTTGAGAGTGCTGAGGTTCTGGACACCGTGGCCGCTGGAATCGGCACCCGGCTCGGCCTGGCCCAGGACTCTGAAATGGGCCGTCGCCGCCTGGTACACCGCCGTGCTGTTGGCGATGCTCGTGGGACTGTGGCGGGCGCCCTGGACGGTTCACCCCGGTTGGCAAACACCTCTGCTGTTCCTGCTGGCGCTGTCACTGGTGCACGTGGTGTTCTGGTCGACGATGCGGATGCGGGCCCCGGTGATGCCGGTGGTGTTCCTGCTGGGGACGGTGGGAGTTTGCGGGAAACCGGCCCCGAGAGCTGAGTCGGAAACCGACACGGCGGAGGCTTATTGACACTCCGGAAAATGCGGACCTATAATCCCGCCCCCGTGTTCAAGCCGACACGGGTTCACTCCGGAAACTCCCCGCCACCGCCGGGTTGCTCAGCTCTCGAGCCATCCTCCGGCAGCGGGCACTTCGGCATTGTGCCTCCAGGAATCGGATTCCCACGTGTCGGGCAGGACGCCCACCGACGCTCTCTCGTGCCGCCACCCGCACTCGGCCATCGCCCCCAAGTGGCGTCGCCTCGTCGCGGCTGTGGTCGCTCTGGCAATCGCGCTGCCCGAGGTGGCCTCGGGTGAAGAACCCGTCGCGGCCAGCGATGAGATCTCGATTTCAGCCGACTTCGGGTTCGCCACCCGGGCCCGCGGTCCGGACAGCCTGCCGGGCATCGTGCTGCTCAGGCGACGTGTCACCATCCGCCAGGCCGGCACCGTGATCACCGCCGGACAGGGAATCGCCTGGATCAGCCGGGCACCGGCCCCGGAAACCGGGTTCCGCGTCTCGGTCTATCTCGAAAACAACGTCCGACTCGAGAGCCCCGACCAGACGCACAGCCGACCCGCCCTGCTGCACAGACTGGCACTCACCCAATCTCCCCCCACCCTCAACATCGCCCGACCCCAAAAAACACCCTCGGTGCTAGCCGAAGACCCGCTGTATCGACGTGCGACCGCACACCGGCAACGACGCACCGGCAACGAGCCCCAACTGGCCACCTACCAGGCCGGACCCACCGCCGCTTCTGCTCCCGCCCCTACAGGGGCTCCGCTGGGCGGCGCACCGCAAAAGAGAGTCCGGCGGGTGCAGCTGTTTCCTCGAACCAATCGACCCTTCAGCGTCACCACCGACACCGCAACGGGTACCACGCCCAGCGAGAAGGTGTTTGTGATCACCGGAGGCATCAACCTGGTGATCGACCAGGTCGAGACCAACAAGACCGGTTCGCTGTTTGGCAGCGGCACCGTCGATCTCTCGGCCGACCGAGCCGTCATCTGGGCCCAGATGAGCGACAACCAGGACGTCTCCTCGCAACTCCTCCAGGCCGTCAACAAGGGCATCCAGATTTACCTCGAGGGCAACATCGAGCTGCGGCAGGGAGGCCACGTCGCACGGGCCCGCAGAGCACTCTACGACGCGCGAGAACGACGGGCGCTGATGATTGATGCCGACCTGAGGGTTCAGATCCCCGCAGGCCGTGTGCCGTTGAGGATCCGGGCCGAGAAGATCCGGCAGGATGGAGACCACAACTTCCACGCCCAGAACGCCTGGGCCTCGACCAGCCCCTTCGGAGAACCCGGCTATCGGCTCAGAGCCAGCGACGTCTTCCTCGATCGCCGCAGGCTCCCAAGATGGCTCGGCGCCCCAGCCCAACCACACTCCGACAACACCGTCGACTGGATTACCTCTCAGAACAACACGCTGCTGCTGGGAGACACACCGGTCTTCTTCGCACCCAACCTCGGCGGACCCGCAACCGATCTCAACTTCGCACTCAGCAGCATCAATTTCCGGCAGGACAACATCTTCGGGTTCCAGGCCGAAACCACCTGGAGCCTGTTCACTCTGCTGGGAGTCGAACCGCCCGAGGGAGTCGACTGGACGCTGCAGGCAGACTACTTCACCAAACGAGGACCCCGCATCGGCAGCGGACTCGTCTATCGACAGAACGGATTGCTGGGACTCTCGGGAGACGTCAGCGGCTGGAGCAACGGGGCGTACCTCCACGACCGGGGACTCGACAACCTCGGTCGAGACCGACGGGCCCTGGGACTCGACTCGGCCCACCGAGGCCGGGGTCGGCTGATTCACCAGCACCAACTGCCCGAGGGGTTCACCGTCCGAGGCGAAATCGGCTACGTCTCGGATCGCAACCTGCTCGAACAGTACTACGAACAGGAGTTCGACAGCGAAAAGGACCAGGACACGCTGGTGTATCTCGAACAACGCAGCGACAGCACGGCCTGGAGCCTGCTGGCCCAGCCGCAACTCAACGACTTCGAGACCACCACCGAGTGGCTGCCGCGAGGTGACCTGTTCGTCTTCTCGCAACCCCTGGCCCACGGACTCGTCGGCCTGCCCGAACTCAGCTGGTCCTCGCACACCTCGGCCGGCTACGCAAGACTCAGGCCCGCCGACGCACCGCTGGATCCCAACGACATCTTCTCTCCACTCGCCGATTCCGCCGATGTCGGCGGAGCCGTACTGATGTCGCGGCACGAACTCTCGATGCCGCTGATGCTGGGACCGGCACCGCTGACTCCGTACGTGATGGCCGAGAGTGCCTACTGGAGCCAGGGGATGGCCGGAACCGAGATCGACCGGCACCTCTTCAGTGGTGGCCTGCGAGGCAGTCTCTCGATGTCGCGGATCGACCCCGGCATCCGCAGCTCGATCTTCGGACTCAACGGGCTCGCACACAAGATGACATTCGAAACCGACCTCGCCTGGACCGAAACGTCTCAAGGCCTGGGCGACATCCCGCAGTACAACCCGATCGACGACAACGCACAGGAACGGTTCCGCTACCGGATGCTGGCTAACAGCTTCTCAGGCTCATTGCCCACCGGTTTCGATACCCGCAGCTTCGGAGTCCGCAGCGGGATCGGACTGGGAATGACCGCACCGTGGCACGAACTGGTGGCCGACCAGCAGGCCCTGAGATTGGCATGGCGACACCGGCTGCAGACCAAGGCCGGGCCGCCAGGCCGAGAACAGATCCGCAACTGGATGACACTCGACCTCGAAGCCACCTGGTTCCCCAGGGCCGATCGAGACAACTTCGGTGAAGACTTCGGACTGCTGGGAACCGCATACCGCTGGCACGTCAGCGACCGAACCACCCTGCTGGCCGACGCCTCGCTCGACCTCTTCGACA
>CAUZJR010000255.1:0-7926 GCA_963580005.1 Planctomycetota bacterium | reverse complement strand
AGCCACAGGTTCCTCAGCCACAGGTTCCTCAGCCTCAGGTTCCTCAGCCTCAGGTTCCTCAGCCTCAGGTTCCTCAGCCTCAGGTTCCTCAGCCTCAGGTTCCTCAGCCTCAGGTTCCTCAGCCACAGGTTCCTCAGCCTCAGGTTCCTCGACTTCGGCATTCTCTGCGGAGTCGTCCGGCGCGTTCAGCAGGTCATCAACCGGCTGCTCTGCCGCGCCGTCTTCCTCAATCGTGGCATCGTCGAACATCGACATCGCGTTTCACCGCCTGGCTTATTGTTCCCAACGCGCCACCAGCCCACGATCGGCTCTCCCTGCACCCTCCCGCTCCCCACGACGTCCACGTCGTGTCCTGGTCACGTTCGGCCGCGATCGGCAACGCCCCCCAATATCCCTCGATTCAAGACTCTCTGAAGTGTGCAGTGGGTTCCCGGTCAGCCTACCGCCCGAGTGGTCCGAAGCGGAGCCACTGTTGAGACATTCGGCAGGAGATTTTCAGAACAAGACCCCGGTACTGGTGAAGATCTTCTGCCAGAAGACATCAAAGAGGAACAGCACCAGCGTCAACACGACCATGGTGATCAGTACCACGGCGGTGGATCGTTTCAATTCTCCCCAATCGCTCCAGGTCACCTTGTCCATTTCGGCCTCGACCGAAATCAGGAAATCGGCAAACCGGGGCCAGTGAATGATCCGGAACGTGGCCCACAGTCCCAGCACGGTCACAGCCGTGGCCGACCAGAGGGGAAGCCACTTCATGCCGTCAGTCGCCGACAATTCGGTGAGCAGTTTTTGGTAGAGCGTGTAGGATCCGAAGAAGACGATCAACGACACGGCCGCGGCGGTCAGCTGCCGGGTGACCCGTCCCTGGGCTCGCTTGTAGCGTCCCACGGCGAAGGTATTGGCCACGGCACTGCGGAGGCCGGCGGACTTGGCTGCGGTGGTCTTGTGTTTGGCCATTTCTATTCTGCGATCGTGAACAAAGCACGGGCGGAGGGACTTGAACCCCCAACCGCCGGATTTGGAATCCGGTGCTCTGCCAATTGAGCTACACCCGTCCAGGGCACCGTGGATCCGGCCGACGGCCACACCCGGTGATCCTACTTCTTACGCGACTCCTTGTGCAGCGTATGCTGACGAGTCTTGCGGCAGTACTTCTTCAATTCCAGCCGCTCGGTCCCCCGGGTCTCCTTCTGGACCCGGTAATTTCTCGAGCCGCAATCAGTGCATTCCAGCCAGATGTATTCTCTGGGCATCACGCGTCTCCCTGGTGACGGGAACCGAATCGAGTCCTACCCGAGCCGGCTCTCGGTCGAGTGTTACTCGATGATCTCCACGACCCGACCCGACCCGACCGTCTTGCCACCCTCGCGGATGGCGAACCGGCTTCCGGAGTCCATGGCGATCGGCTTGCCCAGCTCGATATCCATCGTGACATTGTCCCCGGGCATGCACATCTCCACTCCCTCGGGCAGGTGAGCGGCTCCGGTGACGTCGGTCGTGCGGAAGTAGAACTGGGGTCGGTAGCCGGTAAAGAACGGAGTGTGTCGTCCGCCCTCGTCCTTGGAGAGCACGTAGACTTCGCCCTTGAACTTGGTGTGCGGGTTGATCGACCCGGGTGCGGCCAGCACCTGGCCCCGCTGGATCTCATCCTTCTTGGTGCCCCGCAACAGGATCCCCACGTTGTCTCCGGCCTGGCCGGTCGACAGAGTCTTGTTGAACATCTCGACACCCGTGCAGGTCGTCTCGAAAGTCTCCTCCAATCCGATGACCTCAACCTTCTCGCCCATGTTGACCACGCCCTGCTCGATCCGACCCGTGGCGACTGTACCACGACCCTCGATCGAGAACACATCTTCGATGGCCATCAGGAACGGCTTCTCGTGGTCGCGGATGGGCTCGGGGATGTAGCTGTCCAGGGCGTCCATCAACTCACCGATGCACGCGTTGGCCCCCTCGTCTTCGGGTGTGTCCAGCGCCGGCTTGCTCGCCCCGTGGATGATCGGGATCTCGTCGCCGGGGAAGTCGTACTTGTTGAGCAGGTCCCGGATCTCCTCCTCGACCAGCATCACCAGCTCCTCGTCGTCGACCAGGTCGACCTTGTTGAGGAACACGACCAGGGCGGGCACGTTGACCTGGCGGGCCAGGAGGATGTGCTCGCGAGTCTGAGGCATCGGGCCGGTACCGGCCTCGACCACCAGGATCGCACCGTCCATCTGGGCCGCACCGGTGATCATGTTCTTGATGTAATCGGCGTGGCCGGGGCAATCGATGTGAGCATAGTGCCGGGCGTCCGATTCGTACTCGACGTGACTCACCGCGATTGTGACCGTTTTGTTCTCGTCACGAACCGTCCCGCCCTTGGCGATGTCGGCGTAACTCTTGAATTCCGCCAATCCCTTGGTCTGCTGCACCGCCAGGATCGCCGCGGTCAAGGTCGTCTTGCCGTGGTCAATATGACCAATCGTCCCGACGTTGACATGCGGCTTGGTGCGTTCAAATAGTTCCTTGGCCATCGTTCCGGTTTCTCCCGATCCTGCTTCTGTTTTGAGGATTCGTGTGTGAGTTGTTGTGCTGAGCTACTCAGCAATTGTGAAAGCTCGATTGTGAAATTGCGACCGTGAAACTGCCGTTTCAGATCTCGTGCGAAGGAGCTGCTGATGGGACTCGAACCCATGACCTCGTCCTTACCAAGGACGCGCTCTACCAACTGAGCTACAGCAGCGGGTTGCCGTCTTGTGCCGCTCGGCGAAACGGTGAGGCCGGGACAAGAGCGGGCGATGGGAATCGAACCCACACCACCAGCTTGGAAGGCTGGAGCTCTACCATTGAGCTACGCCCGCGTCTGGCCCTTGTTGGGCCCACCGTTCGCAATGCACAGTGCCGACTCCGGCGAGTTCGAGGTCTCCTGGAATGAGTGTGCTGTGAGGTCTTGATGTCAGTCCCGCTGGCAGCAGCAACGCTCTGCCAGAGTCCGTCACCGGCGGGAGTAAAAACCGGTGTGAATAAATTGTCTCGACTTGATGAGATCGCAGTCGCCGGGGGGTGACCTGAAGGCCCAACTTGGTTTCTGGCAGGCGACTGAAATCTGGTGGGGAACGGGACAGGAAATGGGGGAAGCAGGATTCGAACCTGCGAAGGCTGAGCCACCAGATTTACAGTCTGGCCCCTTTGGCCGCTCGGGAATTCCCCCTCAATCAACTTCGTTGTGCTGGCGAGTGACCGGCAGAGGCCTATCGAACAACGCCGTTGCGTCCCCCATTAGACCACCCCTTTGCGGCGCGGGAAGCTAGCGGTGGGACTCGAACCCACAACCTCCGGTTTACAAAACCGGGGCTCTGCCGATTGAGCTACGCTAGCCCAGTAATCCTCGTGGGACAACAGGTTGGTCAATATAGCAGCCCGATGAGGCCTTGCAAGGCAGATTGACCCGTTTCAAGCCCGCCTCGACCGCCGCCACTGAAGACCAGGTCCCCTCAAGGCCGCAGCCTCAGTCCAGGCCGGGGATCTCGAGACTCTCGACACTGGCCACCCGCTGGAGCTTCTTCAGCGCTCGGCTCTCCAACTGCCGCACCCGCTCCTTGGTCACTCCGAAGCGACGGCCGACCTGTTCGAGTGTCTGGGGTTCGCTCCCTTCGGTCAGGCCGTACCTCCGTGTGATCACCTCGCGTTCGCGGGGGTCCAGGTGTTCGAGAATCTCCTCGATCACCAGCCGGTGCTGGCGGCGATGTCGTTGAGCCAGAAACGGGTTGGACCCCTCGTCGGATCGGCCCGGGAACAACTCGTCATGGCCGGTTCGGAACCGGTCCTGCTGCCGATGCTCTCGTGGCACCGACCTGGCGAAGTTCCGCATGATGGCCCAGGTGGCGTACGTCGAGAACTTGTTCCCTCGCGTGTAATCAAACTTCTCGATCGCCCGGATCAGCGACAGGTTGCCGTCGCTGACCATCTCGAAGAAGTTCATCCCCGGCCGCAGGTGTTTCTTGGCGATCGAGACGACCAGTCTCAGGTTGCTGCGGATCAGGAAGTTCTTCACCGCGACGCTCTCTTCGAGCAACTCCTCGACCCGGTCCATCGCCGACCGGCCGCGGCGACCGGTCGGCCGAGCCTCGAGCAGCTCCTGCCGCGCCTCGGTCGCCTGCCAGCTCAGGAAGTTCATCTTCCGGAAATGATGCTGCTCCTGCTCACGGGTCAGGATCGGCAACTGGTACAGCGCGGCCAGGTAGGCCGGCAAGTCGGGCGGAGGCCTGGTCAAGCGTGCCTTGGGATTCTCGGGAGGCTCGACCAGGATCCGCTGATCGGCTTGGGGCTCGGAAAACTCGTCACTGTCCATGAAGTCGATCGGCTGCTCGAGCAGGATCTCAGCACGCGTCTCGGCGGCGATGCGGTAGATCGAGTTCCGTGAACGGCCGAAGCGGCGGGCGAGGGCATCGACGGAGGCACCCTGGCGGACCAGGCGGTAGATCTCACGCCGGTCCTCGGGCTGCAACACGCCCCCGGAACTCGGAAAGACCGCCGCGGAAGGGTGCAGGCGATCGTGGTCCCGCAGCGTGGTGCGGATCGTCTCGGCCGATCGACCCAGCCGACTCGAGAGCAGTCGGCAGATCGCGGTCGAGGATTCTCCATCCCGAGCCAACCGCCGGGCCGCCTGCACGATCTCCTCACGCTCACGCGCGTCCACCTTCGAAAACCGGGTCCCGCGGTCGATCTCCGCAGCATGTCGCCGAGCAAATCGGTCGACGGCCGACTGCAGGAACCCGATCCGCTTGCGACCCTCGACCACGAACCTCCGAGAAACCAGCCCGCGGTCTCGCCAACGGTCCACCGTCTTGGTCGAGACCCCGTACCTCGAGGCCACCTCGCCGACACTCAACACCGGCTCGCCCACGTCCGCGGGGGCCAGGTCCAGGCTGTCCGAAAGATCCTCGACCAGACACCTCAGGTCGCGGATCGCCTCGCAACCGGTCAGCCGCAGGTCCGGATACTGCTCGGACCGGTAACCGGTCACCTCCTCGCACACATCCCCGTACGCGTAAGACCGCTCGGGATGCAATCGGTCCACGAACCGCTCGGCTCGCTCGATCTGGCTCAGGCGTACGCTCCGCGGAGCATACTGCACCTGCTGGCGACTCAACTTGGCCAACGCCGGGTTGCGGTATCGTGCCATCCGTTGCGTCCTGCCTTTCTGCCCGCCGGGGGGAATCGCGTCGGTTTCTCGCTTCCTTTCTTACTCGCCGCTCGGGAATGGACTCAAATGAAGCGGATGAATGACGAGGTCGAGAGGCACCGAATGAATTGCGTGTGCCCCGTACTGCCTAGTGTACGCGATCTGAGACGATTTGCGGGGGGAAAAAGTTCCCGGGTTATTTCACCGCGAGCCAATCGGCCTCAGAGACCGTGGTTTCGGCAGATTCAGCAGAGTCCGGGACCCCGCGGATTTTCAGGTACCCCGAGATCGCCACGATCACCGCCGCCAGCAGGATCATCACCGAGAGCGTGGCCCGAGCCTTGTCACGCAACCCCTGCAGAGCACTCGATCGGCCGACCAGGGCCGAGGCGAGGAAGAACAGGACCAGGGCCAGCAGCATCTTGATGCCGACCAGCATGTGGTAGCGGCCGTCACCCTTGTGAGCGGGCATCGTGACGACCAGGAAGTTGTACAACCCGCTGGCCAACAGCAAGGCGATCCCACCGTGGACAAAACGCCGCCAGCGACCCATCAGCCGCTCCCTGAGAGCGTCGTGCTCGGCATCGCCCAACCCGGCAGCCGCCGGCATCAGGGCGAAACGCATGAAGACGCTGCCGCCCACCAATACGATCGCCGTGGCCACATGCACGATCCGCGAAATCACCTGGATCAACTCGCTGTCCATCTCGACCGCCTCCCCTGGGCTGCTACCAACTCAAAACGCCAGCCTAGCAACCCATTCCGACCCACACCACGTAACCGGATTCGCGAAAACCCGCCGATCTCCACGCCAACAGCCCACCCCCTCACGAATCCGGCCACATCCTCGCTCGCGACCGGTTCCCCCTACTTGACCGCTCACCCCGGCTGGTATCCTGAAACCCATGAGTTCCGCTCCAGATCCCTCGTTGCCAACCGACCCAACCGACCCAACCGACCCAACCGACTCGGCTGATCGGGCCGCCGACTCTGACCCGCAATCGAAGCTCGCCTCCCTGGCCCACAACCTCGCACAGGTCATCCAGGGCAAGTCCGACTGCATCGACATGCTGATCCTCGCACTGCTCTCGGGCGGCAGCGTGCTGCTGGAGGATGTCCCGGGGGTGGGCAAGACGACCCTGGCCAAGGCGTTGGCCCGTTCGATCGACGTGGCCTACCAGCGGATCCAGTTCACCCCCGACCTGCTCCCCAGCGACATCCTCGGTTCCTCGATCTACCACCCGGTCGAGGGCACCTTCACGTTTCGTCGCGGACCGATCTTCTGCAACGTGCTGCTGGCCGACGAGATCAACCGGGCCTCGCCCCGGACCCAGTCGGCGTTGCTCGAAGCGATGAACGAGCAGCAGGTCACCATCGAGACGACTCGACACGAACTGGCGGCCCCGTTCGTGGTGCTGGCCACGCAGAACCCGATCGAGTTCCACGGCACCTACCCTCTGCCCGAAGCCCAGCTCGACCGCTTCCTGCTTCAACTGAGGCTGGGGTATCCCGACCCCGAGACCGAGCTCGACATGCTGCTCTCACGAGCCGACTCCGACCCACTCGACGACATCCGCCCGGTGCTCTCCCAGGACGACATCGTCGGCATGCAGCAGTCGGTCCGCCGCGTCTGGGTCGACCAGTCGGTGGCCCGCTACCTGGTGGACCTCGTCGAGCGGACTCGGCGAGACAGCCGCCTGAAGCTGGGGGTCAGCCCGCGAGGTTCCCTGATGCTGTTCCGATCGGCCCAGGCCGCCGCGTTTGTCGACGGCCGTGACTTCGTGCTGCCCGACGACATCCAGAGACTCGCTCCGCACGTGCTCGCCCACCGAGTCGTACTCACCAGCAAGGCCCGCTACGGAAACCAGACCCAGGCCGAGGTGCTCGCCGACATCCTGCACCATGTCCCCGTGCCGACGTGAACCCGCCCGCTCCCCCATCCCGCCGTCGCTTCTCGGGGCCGACCGGTTTGGCTGGCATGACCAGTTTGGCCGGTTTGGCCGGCATGATCATGGCCCCGATCTCAGGCTGGCGGCACCGGATCACTCCGGGCGGCCGCTGGCTGGTCGCCGCCGCGGCCCTGGCCGGTGCCGGGACCACCGTCAGCGTCCTGATCCCCTTCTACCAGATCTTCTGTGCCCTGGCGGCCGTGCTGGCGGTTGTCGAGATCGCCGGAGTCCTCTGCCGACCTCGACTGGTCGCCTCGGCCAGCCTCCCCGACCGCACCAGTCTCGGCCAGGACGTCACCGGCGAGGTGACTCTCAGCAACCGGTCCCGCCGCACCGCCTGGGACATCGCCACCCGCCTGTTGCATCTCCCCAACGGACTCAAGGCGACTCCCCTCTCGGACCAGCCAGGCCACGGCGGAACGTCGCTGGCGACGTTGCCGCCGGGTGAGTCGATCGGGCTGCCGTTTTCGCTGCAACCCCTGCGCCGGGGCCTCTACGCCGTGCCGCCGCTGCAGGTCGAGACCACCTTCCCCTTCAACCTGGTCCGCACCACCATCACCAGCGTCGACCTGGGTCGCCTGCTGGTGGTTCCCTCGTTCCACCCCCTGACGTCGATCCACCTGCCGGTGGCCCACCGCTACCAGCCCGGGGGCATCGCGATGACGTCGCGGGTGGGTGAGTCACCCGAGTACATCGGCAACCGCGAGTACCTGCCGGGCGAACCCGCCCGCCGGCTCGACTTCCGCTCGTGGGCACGACTGGGCCGGCCGGTGGTTCGAGAGTTCCAGGAAGAGTACTTCGGGCGAGTGG
>CAUZJR010000254.1:0-7939 GCA_963580005.1 Planctomycetota bacterium | reverse complement strand
CTCCCCAGAGAAAGACCTGGGTCACGATCGGCAGAAATCTCACCAGCGTCGCAAAGGCAAAGTCAGCCCGGTAGACGAATCTCTCTTCGAGACACGTCTTGAGAATGACCCAGTTGGTGCGGGCTTGAGCCAGCATGGGATTCTGCGGGGTGGGGGACTGGGTGGGATCAGGAGGGTGTCCGGAACGCCGAATCGGTGAACAGCTCGGCCATGGCTTCTTCCAGGGGCCGGTCTTCGACGCTGATGTCTTCGATCACATAGCTGTCGAGCAGTCGGTTGAGAATTTCGGGAACTTCGTTCCTGGGGACCCGGATCTTGGCTCGAGGCGGCTGGCTCTCGAAGACTTCGCCGAAGCGGCCGAGGTCTTCGGGGAGCTTGGTGCCGGCGAATTGCAGTTCGATCACCTTGTGCTGGCTGAAGCGGTCGACGATTTCTTCGAGCGGTCCGTCGTGCTTGATCTGGCCTTCGTTGATGATGATCGCCCGCTGGCAGAGTGCTTCGACGTCTTTCATGTAGTGGCTGGTCAACAGCACCGTGATCTGGCGTTCCTTCTGGTAGTACTTGAGGAACTGCTGGACCTTGCGTTGCGAGACGACGTCGAGGCCGATGGTGGGTTCATCGAGCAGCAGCAGATCGGGGCTGTGCAGCAGTGCGGCGATCAATTCCATCCGCATGCGTTCGCCGAGTGAGAGTTCGCGGACGGGCTGGCCGACGAGGTCCTTGACCTCGAGCAGCTCGGTCAGTTCATCGATCCTGCGATCGAACTGCTGGGTCTCGATGCGGTAGATCTCCTTGTGCAGCCGGAACGATTCCTGTGCGGGCAGGTCCCACCAGAGCTGGTTCTTTTGTCCCATGACGAGCGAGAAGCGTCGTCGGTAGGCGTTTTCGCGTTTCCAGGGCACGTGTCCGAGCACGTCGGCCTGGCCACCTGAGGGGAAGATGAGGCCGCTGAGCAGTTTCAGCGTGGTGGTTTTCCCTGCGCCATTAGGTCCGAGGAAGGCGACCATTTCGCCTCGCTCGACCTCGAAGTCGATCCCGGCAACGGCGTGGATCTCTTCGTACTCGCGGTGAAACAGGCTCCGGATCGACGCACGAAGACCCTCGCGTTTTCGGAAGACCTGGTAGATCTTCGACAGGTTGCGGACGTCGATCGCGGGCATGCCGTGTGGCGTGAGGTTCTGCGTGGCGGTCCGGCTACTTGCCGACGAGGTCAGCCTGCTTGAGTTGCCGGATGTAATCCAGGGTGATCTGCAGGACCTCGTTGCTGTAGTGGTCATCGCGGAAGACGGGTGGAGTCTTCGGCTTGTCCTTGTCGTCCTTGTCCGACTTGTCGGGGTCGGACTTGTCGGGGTCGTCGTCCTGCTTGTTCTCCTCGATCTCCTTGCGGAGCACGGCTTCATTGAGTGAAACGGTTTTTCGTTTCTTGCGTTCGAGGAACTTCTTGATGGCCAGGCGGTCCTTGGTGAAATCGGCATTGGCGTCGACGCGTTTTTTGCTCGAGGCCGCCAGTGCCGCGACGATCCTGGGGTTCACCAGTGACACGGCGTCGTATTTGGCGGCGGCGATCTTGTCGAAGGGCAGGTGGTTTTCCAGGGCGTTCTCGCCGATGTCCATGTGATTGATGACCGAGGGCAGGATGATATCCGAAGGGATGCCCCGTTCCTGGCTGCTCTCGCCATTGACCCGGTAGAACTGCTGGATGGTCAGCTTGAGTGCTCCGGGCGGCTTGCGGTCGAAGAAGTTCAGTGGCGAGGAGGTACGGACGGCCATCACGTTCTGGACGGTGCCTTTGCCGTGAGTCGTCTGGTCGCCGACGAGCAGTCCGCGGCGATAATCGGCAATCGCCCCGGCGAAGATTTCCGAGGCCGACGCCGACATGCGGCTGGTCATCACGACCAGCGGTCCTTTCCAGGAGATGCCCGAATCGGGGTCTTCGTGGGGGGTGATGGTCCCATCGAGTTCCTTGACTCTCACGACCGGCCCCTCGTCGATGAACAGTCCCGAGACCTCGACGGAGTCCTTGAGTGCTCCGCCTCCGTTGGTTCTGAGGTCGAGAATCACGGCATCGACTTTGCCATCGGCGTTGAATGCTTCGAGTGCCTTGCGGACATCTCGAGCCGAGCTGCGAAAATCGGCGACCCCGCGTCGTTCGGCGTCGAAGTCGCGATAGAACGACGGCATGTTAATCACGCCGATCCGGCCGCTGGTTCCGGCAATCCGCTTGCCGGCGTCGATAATGACCGAGGTGACGGCCGACTGTTTCAGCTCGATGATCTGACGGGTCAGTTCATAGACCTTCGTTTCGCTGGTCTTGGCGGTCTTGACCTGCAGCCGGACCTTGGTGTCCTTCTTGCCTCGAATCAGCCGAACGACCCGGCTGAGTTTCATCTCGACAATGTCCTCGATGTCGCCTTCCTGCTGGCCGACTCCGATGATCTTGTCACCCAGTTGCAGCCGGCCGTCCTTGTCGGCGGCACCGCCGGGGACGATAGAGCGGACGACGGTGAATCCGTCCTCGCTGCTGAGAGCTGCGCCGATCCCCTGCAGCCTCAGCCGCATGCTGATATCGAAATCCTCGCGGGTCTGGGGCGACATGTAGCTGGAGTGCGGATCGAAGCTGTGGGTCATCGACGAGAGGTACCTTTGCAGTACCTCGGACCGATCGGTCTGCTCGGCGAATCGCAGCACGTTGATGTAGCGTTTGCTGAGCTGCTGGCGGGCCTCGGGCAGCTTGGTGTCATCGAGAATCTTGGCGAGCAGTTCGGCCTTGATCCGTTTCCGCCAGCGTTCGTTGAGTTCTTTGGTCGAGCTGCACCAATCGAGGAATTTGGGGTTGGCGATACGGGCCTCGTCGACGGTGAAGTCGTGCTCGGCCTTGATGTACGTCGCCGCCAGCTTGGCCTGCCGACGGACTCGCTCGAGATAGCCCTGGTGCACGGCAAAGGCGAACTTGACGTCTCCCTTGAGCAACTGGTCGTCGAGCTTCGTCTCGAACTTCTTGAATCCCTCGATGTCCTTCTTGATGAAGTACAGCTTCAGCGGGTCGACCGATTCGATGTACCGCTTGAGAGTCTTCCGGGAGATGTCGTCGTCGATTTTCTTCTGGCTGATGTGGAAGCGGTGGACCAGTTGGCAGACCATCTGGGCCGCCTTCTGGTCCTCGGGGGCCTGGTCGAATTGCTGGGCACAGATCGTCCCACCGGCCAGCAGCAACAGGCCCAGGAAACAGGTCGTGGCGACTCGCCATTTTGACTTGAACATCCAGGTTTCCAGTCGTTTCAGGTGCGCGAATTACCAGGTGGTGCCCGCCGGTCTGACACCTCAGTCTTCGAGGCAGCCGGGGTCGATTCCTGGCCGAGCCTCCGTTCTCTTCGCGGATGGTATCTCATCCCCACACACCGGACAAGGTGGCACGATCGTCGCGCCTCGTCCCGCGGCTCGATCCCACCCGTCCGCAGGTCCGAGATCCTCTCAGCGACCGGCGGCCCGAGTCCGGGGCGGGTCGATTTCCAATTGCGAGACCATACGGCGATCGCGGTCCCGCCAGGCCTTGATCCGGTCGGTCTCGACGGCGAAGACCAGCGAGAGTTGTCGGCCGGAGGGGTGAGTGCAGAGGTAGTAGAACCAGTGCATCGGCAGCCCGTGGTCGATGCCGGTGGCGGTGATCCGCCAGCCGGTTTGTGCCTTGGGTGAGGTCGGTGACCGCAGCGGCTTGACCGAAACGAGTTCCCGCAACCGAGGCCCCAGTGCCGCTTTCACATCCCTCAGAAATTCGTCTCGACCGGTCATCTTCCCGGCGGGGACCGTGGGGGCTTTCGAGAGGTTGCACTGGGCGACGAGCTGGCCGCGTTCGAGCCTGCGGAGGATGGCCACGTCGGGAGTCTGGTGAAAGATATGCCAGTTGCGGTCGTGCCGCAGCCGGCCCCGGCCGGGAGTCTCGAGCGTCAGCTCCAGCCGTGCTGCGGTCGGCCGGTTCGGGCAGGACCGCACCACCCCCGGCTTCAGTCTCACGGTGCCGGTCACCGGTTTGCGATCGATGCGGACCACTGCGACGACTTCCAGCCCCGGGCTGACCGGCCCGGCCTGGCGGTGTTCTTCGATCGTGATCGTTGCCTGTTTGAGGAACCCGAGTTGGTGATCAAACAGCAGGGTCCCGCTGAAGGTCACCTTCGAGCGTGCGCCTCCGGCGGCCCCATCGGCGGTGCCTTCGATCAGCGCCAGGGCGGTCGTGTCGGTGACCTTGACGAGTCGTCCCTTGAGTGTGCCGCCGGTGATGGCATCGAGGCCGGTGACCAGGGGTAGGGTCCAGCGGCCTGGTGTCCAGGAGTGATCGTGAGGCACCTGTCCCAGCGGCAGCAGCCCCAGCAGCGCCAGGGGGTCGGCCGGGAGTCCGAGCAATTCGATTTCGTCGCCACTGAGCGGTCCTTCGAGCGAGTAGTGTCGCAGTCCCGACGGGGTTCCCTCAGAGACGATCGTCCTACGTGAGGGGCTCAGCGACGACTCGGTCGTCCGCCGATCGACCCGGACACTCGAGACCGCCGACGCGAAGCTCCGTACTGCGCGCAGCGATCCGTGAAATTCTCCGGCCGGTTTCAGACGTCGCGTCTGCCATGCCAGCCGGGCGGTTCCCAACAGCGGCAGCGGCACGACCCGGTCGATTCCCACCGGGGCCAGCACACGCCCCTTGACCTCAAGGCTCGCCGTAACCTCGAGCAACCGTTCGGCCCGAGGATCCTCGACCAGGCGGACCGTGGGCTTCTGCGGATCGTCCTGTGTGGCGGCGCTTTGCCCGGGGCCTTCTTGGGCCAGGCCGGCGGTGGCCGGTCCCAATAGCAGCATCGCCAGGTACTGTGTCAGGTGTCTCATCATCGATCCCTCCCTGGATCGTTGAATCTCGACGTCAGAGCGTCAGTCGTCCACGAGCGCGGTAGGTGCGGTAGGTGCGGTAGGTGCGGTAGAAAGTGAGCGGGCCACTTCGATCAGGCTGTCGACATCGAGTCCGTGTAGTTGCAGCAGTTCGCCACGGTCTCCGAGTTCGATAAACTCATCGGGCAGTCCACATCGTTGGACGCGTCGAGTATCGAGTCGTGCGTCGGCGGCGGCTTCGAGCACGGCGGACCCGAACCCGGCCGTCAGCACGTTTTCCTCGACGGTGATCACAAACCCGTTTTCGGCGAACACCTGCTGGAGCATGTGGGTATCGAGCGGTTTGACGAAGCGTGCGTTGACGACTCCGGCGTCGATCCCGTGTTCTTCGGCCAAGCGGTCTGCCGCCGCGACGCAGTTGGCCAGCAGGCTTCCGCAGGCCAGGAAGACCCCGTCGCGGCCTTCGCGAATGCGTTCGCTGGTGCCCAGCGTCACGCGTGTCGGGGCGCGTTCGATGGTCTCGATCGCCGTTTTGGGGTACCTGATGGCGACCGGACCGTCGTGCTGCAGCGCGAAGTCGAGCATCGGTTCGACGTCGTGCGAGTCTCCGGGTGCCATCACGGTCATGCCGGGGAAGGGTCTGAGGTATGAGTGGTCGAAGACGCCGTGGTGTGTGGGTCCATCGGGTCCACAGAGTCCGGAGCGGTCCAGGCAGAAGGTGACCGGCAGTCCCTGCAGGGCGACTTCCTGGAAGATCTGGTCGAAGCTGCGTTGCAGGAATGTGCTGTAGATGGCGGCGATGGGTTTCAGGCCGGCCTTGGCCATTCCGGCCGCGAAGGCCACCGCGTGGGCCTCGCAGATCCCCGTGTCGAAGAACCGGTCGGGGAAGTCTTCCCGGACTCGATCCAGCTTGTTCCCGGCACACATGGCCGCGGTCAGCACGACCACCTTCGGGTCGGCCTGCATCGCGGCATGGATCGCATCGCTGACGACGTTGGTGTAGGCGGGTGCTGATGCCGAGGGGACCGCGATCACTTCGTTGTCATCAGACCTCTGGAACGGGGCGGGCGTGTGGAACTTGACCGGGTCCTGCGTGGCGGGTTGGAAGCCGTGCCCCTTTTCGGTGAAGACGTGCAGCAGCACCGGGCCGCTGACGTTTTTGACCATGTCGAGGTATCTGCGGAGTGCAAACAGGTCGTGGCCGTCGACGGGTCCGATGTAGCGGAAGCCGAGTTCTTCGAAGAGCATGCCTCCGTGGAGGAACGCCTTGAAGGCATCCTTGAGTCCGCCGAGGACATTTTCGACCGGTTGCCCGACGACGGGGACCTTGTTGAGGAAGGCCTGCACGTCGCGTTTCAGCCCGTCATAAAACGGCGCGGTGCGGGCCTTGTCGAGTGTGGAGGCCAGTCCGCCGACACGAGGGCAGATCCCCATTTCGTTGTCGTTGAGGATGACGAGCACGTCTTTGCCGAGACCGGCGGCGTTGTTGAAGGCTTCGAAGACGATTCCCGAGGGCAGGGCACCGTCGCCGATCACCGCCACCGCCTTGCGGTCGTCCTCGCCCAGCAGGTCGTCTCCGGCCTTGAGACCCAGCACGCTCGAGACACTCGCCCCGGCATGGCCGGTCATGAACAGGTCGAAGTCGCTCTCGTTGGGATTGGGGTACCCCATCAGCCCGCCGCGTTGCCGCATGGTGTGGAATTCGGCATAGCGTCCGGTGAGCAGTTTGTGGGGGTAGACCTGGTGCCCGGTGTCCCAGATCAGCCGGTCGCGATCGAAGTCGAAGACCAGGTGCAGGGCGATCGCCAGTTCGACCACTCCGAGATTGCTGGCGAAGTGTGCGGTGCGGTCCGAGACGACGGTGCAGAGCACCTCGCGGATTTCCGAGGCCAGTTGCAGCAACTGCTCGTCGGTGTACTCGCTCAGTTGTGCCGGCGATTCGAGTTGGGGCAGCAGTTCGAGTTCGCTCATCAATGATCCCTCTCGATGACGAACTCCGCCAGAACTCTCAACGGTTCCCCCGCGTCTCCCAGCGAGGAGAGTGCTGCCTGGGCCGATTCGATGCAGGTCCTGGCCATGGTACGGCTGTGATCGATTCCGACCAGTGCCGGGTAGGTCCACTTGCCCAGCTCGGCATCTCGACCCTGGGACTTGCCCATCCGGCTGCTGTGGCCTTCGACATCGAGCAGGTCGTCGACCACCTGGAAGGCCAGGCCGATCTGCTGTCCGTACTCGACCAGGTCATCGCGGAGTGGATCACTGGCCCCGGCGACGGTGGCTCCCAGTTCGAGGCTGGCGGCGAGCAGTCGAGCGGTCTTGCGTCGATGGATGTTGGCGAGCGTTTCGACGGGGCTGGTATTGGCTTGGGGGTCGGTATTGGTGACGGCCAGGTCGGCCACCTGTCCGGCAACCATCCCCTCGCCTCCGGCGGCGGACGCGAGAATCCGGCAGCAGTCGGCGGCGACGGCCGGGTCGGGGAGTTCGCTGGCGAGGATTTCAAACGCCCGGGTCTGCAAGGCGTCTCCGGCCAGGATCGCCATCGCGTCTCCGTACACGATGTGATTGGTCGGTTGGCCGCGGCGGAGCTGGTCGTCGTCCATGGCCGGCAAGTCGTCGTGGATCAGCGAGTAGGTGTGGATCATTTCCACGGCACAGGCGGCCGGCAATGCGTCTCGCGGGTCGGCTCCGCAGGCTTCGGCGGCCAGCAGCACCAGGCTCGGTCGCAGTCGCTTGCCTCCGGCGATCAGGCTGTAGTGCATCGCCTCGAGGAGCGCGGCGGGAGTGTCGTTACTCGAGGGCAACGCCTCCAGCAACGCCGCCTCGATCACGGGGCCGAAGCGGGCCAGGGTCTCTTCAGCGGTCATCGTTTGAGCGGACACAGGGTGTCGTTGGTGCGGGGGAACGGGGAAACGAGAGGAACAACCGGCGGCATTCTAGCTGTGGCCGCATGGGTCGAGAATAGCAACCACGCGGGGCAATGTTGCGAACAGATCTCGGCGGATTGTCTCAGCCGGCGCCGGTGGCCAGCTGCAGCCCGATTCGGCACGCCTGTAGGTAGCTCTCGACATGCAAC
>CAUZJR010000253.1:0-7976 GCA_963580005.1 Planctomycetota bacterium | reverse complement strand
GCCCGGGGGGTCAGACGCCGCCACCGCCCGGGGGGTCAGACGCCGCCACCGCCCGGGGGTCAGACGCCGCCTGTGGTGGACTGCAAGTCCGCCACAAGCGGGGCCTGACCCCTTCCCACCAATCATCAAGTCCCCGGCCGGTTGCCCCACAACTCGATCTGCAGCCGCGGTGACACTCGCCAGCCTCGCGACTCAGCCGCCTCGCGGATCCAACCGGCTCGCTCGGCGATCTCTTCGGAAGTGACCCCCTGGGGCATCAGCCAAACCCGCTCGGGGTCCACCGCCGCAAACCGCCCGACGTACGACTCGACCTCGTCCACGTCCCCGGGCCGATCGACGACAAACTTCAGCTGGTAGTCGAAGTCGGCGATCCACCGTTCGATCACCCCCGGTGCATCGCGGGTTGCGTCGTGTCGAGACGCCCAGGTGGCGTCATCCCGAGGCGTCGAGTTGCCCAGCTTGGGACTGATCGACATCAGGTCGGCCTCGACCTCCGCATCAACCGTACCGGCCGTTTCGATCGTCACCACGTAGCCCCGCTCACGCAAGGACCGTGTCAATGGCACCACTCCAGGCTGCAGCATCGGCTCGCCACCGGTGACCACCACGTGAGGACACTCGAGCCCCACAACCTCCTCAACCACGTCCTGCCACTCGCGGTGCTCGCCCACAGGCCGCCAGCTGGTCTCGGGCGTGTCGCAGAACCAGCACCTCAGGTTGCAACCACTGGTCCGCACAAACGCCGAGGGGACCCCCGTGTACTGGCCCTCGCCCTGGATCGATGCAAAGACCTCGGCTATCCACATCCCAACCGCCTCCATCCCGCTCTCAAGTACTCGACTGGTAACTCACAGGGTCCGTGGCCCCCGCCTCGGCAAACCCCTTCAGCCGCAGCCGACACGAATCACACCTGCCGCACGATCGACCCTCGGCGTCGGGGTCGTAGCAGCTGTGTGTCAGTGAGTAGTCGACCCCCAGTTCCAGCCCCCTCGAGATGATCTCGGCCTTGGTCATCGCGATCAATGGCGAGTGGATCTCGAACCGCCCCTGGCCCTCGACACCAACACGCGTCGCCAGGTTGGCCAACCCGGCGAACGCCTCGATGAACTCCGGCCGGCAGTCTGGGTATCCGCTGTAGTCAACCGCATTCACGCCGATAAACAGGTCTGTGGCCCCCAGCGCCTCGGCCCAACCCAGCGCCACGGCCAGGAAGATCGTGTTGCGGGCCGGCACATAGGTCACCGGGATCCCCGACCCCATCTCCTGCTCGCTGCGGTCCTTGGGCACATCGATGTCATCAGTCAGTGCCGAGCCGCCAAAGGCCCTCAGGTCCAGCGGAACCACCACGTGCTCCTGGACTCCCCCGCCCGACGCGGCCACAGCGTGAGCCGCCTCGAGCTCGAAGCGGTGCCGCTGCCCGTAATCGAACGACAGCGCATGCAGGCCGAACCCCATCTCGCGGGCCATCGCCAGCACGGTCGCCGAATCGAGTCCCCCGCTGAGCAGTACCACCGCCGGTCGAGTCACCGACCCCTCCTCGCATTCACTCGCATTGACCATCTCATCACCTCTCAACACCAAAATAGCTGAATCCGTGACGATGCGGACCCGCCAGCACATGACCCAACCGGAATTCTCGCGAATTCAGCAACGCCAAGTCCCCCCTCACCGCCAGACCGCTGGTTGACCCTCCCCGTAAACGGCGTTTAGAGTGGATTGTTGGCCCGGGCAACCTGCAGTGTGAGGTGGATCGCCTGGGAATCACGAGTTGCGAGGGGAGTAGAGAGGGTGGCTGAGAAAGCTTGGGGGGGACGATTCAGTGGCGAGACTGACTCGCGTGTTGAAGCGTTTACCGAATCGATCAGTTTTGACCATCGCCTGGCCGCCGTCGACGTCCGCGGTTCGCAGGCTCATGCGCGGATGCTGGCCGAGGTCGGACTGCTGGACGACCAGGAACGCGACGCGATCGTTGCCGAACTCGACACGATCCTTGCAGAGATCTCTTCCGGGAACTTCCCTTTCAGCGCCGAGCTGGAAGACGTGCACATGCACATCGAGTCGGCACTGATCCAGCGGCTGGGAGACGTCGGTCGCAAGCTGCACACCGCCCGCAGCCGCAACGACCAGGTCGCGACCGACCTGAAACTCTACGTCCGCGACAGCATCGACACGATCGACGGCTTACTGCTCGACTTGCAGCGGGCCTTCGTGTCCCGCAGCGAACTCGATGCCGGGGTGATCCTGCCGGCCTACACGCACCTGCAAAGAGCCCAGCCGGTCCAGGCCATCCAGTACTGGTTGGCCTACTGCGAGAAGTTTGCCCGCGACCGCGGCCGGCTGGCCGACTGCCGCACGCGGCTGAACGTCTCGCCCCTGGGTGCCGCCGCCGGGGCGGGCACCAGTCTGGAGATCGACAGGCAACTGACCGCCGGTGAGCTGGGCTTTGACAGTGTGGCGGGCAACAGCCTGGACGTCTCCAGCGACCGCGACTTCCTGGTCGAATTCACCTCGACACTGGCCCTGGTAGCGGTGCACCTGAGCGGTTGGGCCGAGGAGTGGATCCTGTGGTGCTCGAGCGAATTCGACATGCTCCGACTGCCCGACGCCTACACGACCGGCAGCTCGATCATGCCGCAGAAGCGGAACCCGGATGTGCTGGAACTGATCCGGGGCAAGTCGGCACGGGTGATCGCCGCGGCCAACCAGTTGCTGATCCTGCTCAAGGGACTGCCCCTGGCCTACAACCGAGACCTGCAGGAAGACAAGATCGCGCTCTTCGACGCGATCGATACCTCCGTCGCCTGCCTCGAGCTGGCTCCGGCGATCGTCGAGACCGCGCGACTGAATTCCGACTCGATCACCGCACGCCTCGAGGACGGGTTCCTCGACGCCACCGCCCTGATGGAATACCTCGTCGGGTTGCAGGTCCCGATGAGAACCGCTCACGAGACGGTCGGGCGGCTGGTGGCACACTGCGAAGCGAAGGACCTGAAGCTGGCCGAACTCTCACTCGAAACCTTCCGGGAAATCAACGAGTCGATCGACGAGTCGATTTTCGAGGTCCTGGGAACCGCCAACGCGGTGGCGGTCCTGCGGAGTGAAGGTTCCGGAGGTCCCGCTGCGGTCGCCGTCTCACTGGCTCACTGGCAGCAGGCCCTGAGCCTCGACTGAGCCCCGGGGGGCCAACCGCCATGCGGAACATCCGTCTGAGGCTGGCCTACGACGGAACCGGTTACGTCGGCTGGCAGGTGCAACCCAACGGCCCAAGCGTACAGTCGTGTCTCGAAACGGCGATCGAGCAGTTGACCGGGACCGCCACCCGGGTCACCGCCGCGGGCCGAACCGACTCGGGAGTACACGCCCTGGGCCAGGTCGCCAACTTCAGTACCGCGACGGAAATCCCCATCGAGAACATCCGCAGCGGACTGCAACACTTCCTGCCCGACGACATCGTGGTGGTCGAAGCCGACGAGGTCGCCGACGACTTTCACTCGAACTACGCCGCGCTCGGCAAATGGTACCGCTACGTGATCCACAACGCCCGGCCCCACCACCCGTTCCTGGGCAGCTACGCCTGGCAATACGAGGCCGAACTGGACATCGCGGCGATGCAGCAGGCCGCGGGACGACTGCTGGGAACACACGACTTCCGCGCCTTCGAAACCCAGCACCCCAATCGGGCCAGCAGCGTCAGGACCATTCACCGCCTGGATGTCGCTCGCCACGCCCAGTTCAGCATCTGGTCGCTGTGGCCTGGTGACGGCGAGGTCGCTGGTGACGAGGATCCCTTTGTCTGGATCGACATCGCCGCCGACGGATTCCTCTACAACATGGTCCGTGCCATCACCGGCACGCTGGTGCAGGTCGGACGCGGACGGATGACTCCCGATGAACTGACCGGCGTGCTGGAAGAGGGCACTCGGGACGACGCCGGCGAGACCGCTCCGGCATGCGGCCTGTACCTGATGCAGGTCGAGTATGATGAATCCGCGGCGGCAGGGACCACCGATGAGACCTGACACGCCGAGTGTCAGATCGCGACCGTATTTCGCTTCACACAACTCAACTCGCACCACCCATGCGCATCGTCCACGTCATTACACGACTGATCGTCGGCGGGGCCCAGGAAAACACCCTGCTGACAGCCGCGGGCCAGGTCGAGGAGTTTGGTGACGAGGTGATCGTGGTCACCGGGCCGGGAGCCGGACCCGAAGGCAGCCTGCTCGACTGGGCTCTCGAGAGAGGTCTCGAGCTGAGACTGGTGCCGGAGATGGGTCGGGCGATCCGGCCGTGGGCCGACTGGAGCAGCTACCGCCGGATCGCCGCGGCGATCCGCGAGATCGATCCGGATATCGTCCACACCCACAGCTCGAAGGCCGGAATCCTCGGCCGAGCCGCCGCCAGCCGACAACGCATCCCGGTCGTCCACACCATCCACGGAGCCGCATTCCACTTTGGACAAGCAAGACTGGCCCAGGCCCTCTACAAGAAGGCCGAACGCTGGGCCGCCCGACGATGCCAACGCCTGATCAGCGTCTGCGACGCCATGACGAAACAGTACCTCGACTCCAACATCGCCGCACCAGAACTGTTCACCACGATCTACAGCGGCATGGATGTCGAACCCTTCCTCGATCCGCCCCGGCCACGCGAAGAGGTCAGAGCGGAACTGGGGTTCTCAGACGATGACGTGGTCATCGGAAAGATCGCTCGACTCTTCGACCTCAAGGGACACCGCTACCTGCTCGAGGCGGCTGGACGAATCGTCGAGGCCTGTCCGCAGGCCAGGTTCCTGCTGGTCGGCGATGGACCACTGCGTGACCAGTTCGAAGCACGGATCTCGCGTGATGGACTCGCCGATCACTTCGTGCTGACCGGACTGGTGAGGCCGGAACGGATCCCGGAGCTGATTCATGCCACCGAGCTGGTGGCACACACCAGTGTCTGGGAGGGCCTGGCGCGGGTGCTGCCGCAATCGATGATCGCCGGCAAACCGGTCGTCAGCTTCAACATCGACGGAGCTCCCGAAGTGGTCATCCCCGAAGAAACCGGGTTGCTGGTCGAACCCGAATCGGTCGACGGGCTGGTCGACGCGGTGACACGACTCGTCGGTGACCAGGAACTCAGAACCCGGCTCGGCGACGAGGGCTGCCGGAGATGGACCGAGACGTTTCGCTACCAGGAAATGGCCCGCCTGGTCCGAGAGGTCTACGAGGAGGTGCTGGCAGGCTGAGAGCCACGCTCCTATCCCCGCCCAAACACCGCGCAACCCCGTAGAGTCTGCTAGAATTGCTTTATCGAGAATAATCAAGAACGACTGATAAGAATCGAACTCCGCTCTCCCAAAGCTCTCAAGCACCCAACCGAGGTCGCAGCCATGTCGCGTTGGTCCCGATCACTGCTCGCCGCCAGTTTTCTCGTGTTCGCCTCGTTCACCGCCACCTCCGCCAACGCAGGCCAGGTCACGGTCAAGGGAGCACATCTCTGCTGTGGAGCCTGCCAGTCCCGAGCCGAAAAGGCACTCGAGGGGATCCCCGGCCTGAGCAAGGCGGCCGTTGATCGCAACTCGCGGGTCATCAGCTTCATCGCCGCCAACGACAAGGCGGTCACCGCCGGCATCGCGTCTCTGGCCAAGAGCGGATTCTATGGCACGTCGGTGCACGACAAGAAGCCGATCAAGTTCCCGATCACCGGAGCCAAGAAGGGACTCCGGGCTGATGCCCATACGCTCCGCGGAGTGCACCTCTGTTGCGACGCCTGCGTCGTGGGTGCCCAGAAGGCCATCGAAACGGTCAAGGGACTGCAGGCGATCGAGATCGACCGCAAGTTGAGAACGGTCAAGGTGATCGGCAAGAGCATCCTTCTCAACGAGGCCATCGCCGCTCTGAATAAGGCCGGGTTCTATTCGCACGTCCACGTGCCCAAACCGAAGCCCAAGCCCAAGAAGTCTCCCAAGAAGTCCAAGAAGAAGAAGTAGGCCTGCCATGGACGTTAGGCGTATCGGTGGAGGGTCCCTGCTGCTGGTCCTGTTGGCGGCCCCCGCCCTGGCTTGGCAGGACACGCCCGTTCCACCCCAGATCCAGTATCTCGAGGGTCTCTCGCAGCGGCCGTACTCGGTGGCGATCAGTCCCGACGGGCAGACGATCCTGGCCGGCAGTGTCGACGGCACGATTGGTATCTGGGACCGCAAGACGGGCCAGGCGGTCCGGGTCTTCCAGGCCTCGGGCGGTCCTCTGTTGAGCCTGTCGGTTTCTCGCGGAGGCAGGTTTTATGCTGCCACCGGCGTGCAGGGCCCGGTGCGGCTCTTTGACTTGCCTCGCCGCAACGCCCTGGCCGAGTTGACCGGCCTCAGCGGCGACCCGACCTGCGTGGGGATTTCTCCGGATGGCCGAGTGGCCGTCACCGGCGATTCGGCCAAGATTGTCCGTGTCTTCGACCTGGTCAACAAGAAGGCGGCCCGCGACCTGCCCGGTCACACCACGGCGATCAGCGGAGTCACTTTCATCGCGGCCTCCCGCACCGTGCTGGCGGCTGCCGTCGACGGATCGTTGCGGGGCTGGCTCTACACCAGCGGCGAGGCCCAGGGCGTCTTCCAGACCGCTCCGATCAACTCCGTCGCGGTCAACCCCGAGGGCAAACTGATCGCTGTGGCCGGCAATGACGGCGTGATCCGGATCGCCGCCTGGCCCCCCGTGCCGCGGCAGCAGCTGGTGCAACACGGAGCCAACGTGGCCGCTGTGGCGATCACACCCGACGGCAAGACCATCCTCAGCGCCAGTGAGAACCAGCAACTGCAGCTCTTCGATGGAGCCACCGGTAAGCCCGGCAAGCCCCTGGCCGGACTGCAGGGCACCACCTCGTCACTGGAAATCCACCGCAATGGCAAGCTGGCCGTCGCCGGAAACACCGTCGGGGCCTGGCAGGCCTGGGACGTGGCGACCGCAACGATGCAGCCGGGCCGAGGCGGTCACCTGCAGAGCATCCTGGCGATCACACTCTCGCCGCAGGACGATCAGCGACTGGCCACCGCCGGTGCCGACGGCAGCGTTCGCACCTGGACACTCACCGGGCCGCCGGTCCCGCTGGCCGGCCACGCCATGTCGCTGACATCGATCGCTCTGGCCGGCGATGGCAAGACCCTGGTCACCGGCAGCGCCGACAAGACACTCAGGACCTGGACCACCGCCAACAACAAGCCGGGTCGGACGCTGAAGGCAGCCCCCGATGCCGTCGCCAGCGTCGCCGTCGGAGCCGATGGCAAGCTGCTGGTTCGAGGCGACACGATGGGCAGGCTCGAATGGACCGCCGGAAACCAGCAGCCACGTACGCTCGGTGCCCACGCCGGATCGATCAACGCCATGGCCGTGTTTCCCGACGGCACAAGAATCATCACCGCGGGTGCCGACGGCCGGGTTCGCACCTGGACCCAGAAACCCAAGCCCACCGTCGCCTTTCCCGCCCACCCCGGACCCGTCGCTGTCATCGCTCGCTCGGCCGACGGCAAGCAACTGGCTACCGGGTCCAGTGACGGCAAGCTGCGTCTGCTGCGAGCCGCAAATGGGAAACTGATTCGCACCTTCGAAGGACTCACCGGCACGGTCACCGCCGCCGGATTCAACCGCAATGCCGCTTTACTGGTCGCCGGCAACAACCAGGGCAAGGTCCGCATCTGGAACACCGCCAACGCAACGGTCCTCGGCGAACTGGCCGTCCACACCACAGCGGTGACCGGAGTCGCCCTGCATCCGGACGGCAAGCGGCTGGTCACCTCCGGAGCCGATGGCACCTGGAAACTCTGGGCTCTGCCGCTGCCGAAACCGGCAGCCAAGAAGGCAGCCAAGAAGGCAGCCAAGAAGGACAAGAAAAAGAAGGACGAACCGGTCAAGCCCACCGCGATGGTCACCGCGCATGCCGGTGGAGTCACCTCGCTGGTGCTCTCGATCGACGGAAACCAGCTTCTGACCGGCGGAGTCGAC
>CAUZJR010000252.1:0-7986 GCA_963580005.1 Planctomycetota bacterium | reverse complement strand
CTTGCCCGACCCGCTGACCCCGGTCATCACGATCAGGCGGTTGCGGGGCAGCGTGAGGTTGATGTTGCGGAGATTGTGTTCACGGGCACCGCGGATCTCGATGTCCGCCGCCTCGATTGACAATCCCTTGCCCGCCCGCGTCTGGCTCACGTCACTGGTCCGCCGAACCTCTCGACACGCCTTCCGCATCCGGCTTCGAGTCGTCCGCGGCCCCCGAGTCGGTCTCGGTCTCGGTCTCGGTCTCGGTCTCGGTCTCGGTCTCGGTCTCGGTCTCGGTCTCGGTCTCGGTCTCGGTCTCGGTCTCGGTCACCGGTGCATCGATCAGCGAATCGGAGTCGAGTTCGCTGTCGGCATCGGATTCTGTGGGTTTTCGTCGTCCCCGTCGTTTTTGTTTCCGAGACTGTTTGCGTGGTCGATCCGGGTCTTCGTCGTGGTCGGTATGAGTCGAGTGATCCGGGTCGTTGGTTGATTCGTCTTCATCGATGGAGATTGGCGGGAAGCTGAACCGTCGGGCGGCCCGCTGTGCGCTGTCATCGAGTTGCATGAAGGCACCATCGATGGGGCAGCGTCGGCTGGTGATGTGACCGGTCGTCTTGAGTACGCGTTGGCAGCTGGGGCAGCGCCAGACGCGTCTGACGTCGAGATCGAGCCTGATACCGGGACCCTTGATAGCCAGTTCCTCCCCCGCGCTCCTCTTCGCGCCTCATGGCGCGATCACTACCATGCACGCCCGCTTCGGCCGTGCGCCGACAATCCATTCTCGGGCACTGCCCAGTGTCGGGCAAGCCCGTCGAGACTGTCCCGGGACCGTCGATGAACCCGATAGGTGGCCTGGAACCTGATTTGGACGGTCCGGGGGCTGGCGAGAATTCCCGGCGTGGCAGATCCGTCATGGGCTGGTTTGCCAGCGGCCTGCTGATGGGCTTGGCCGACGCGATCCCCGGCGTGTCCGGCGGCACGGTGGCGTTGGTGCTAAGGATTTACGACCGGCTGGTGACGGCCATCAGTCGCTGCGACACCACCCTGGTTCTGCTGGTGATTCGAGGCCGCTGGCGCGAGGCGGCCGAGCGGATCGAGGTGGGATTCCTGCTGACGCTGGCACTGGGGATCGGCAGTGGAATCCTGGTGCTGGCATCGGTGATGAGGGTGTTGTTGCGAGACTATCCGTCGCAGATCAACGCGGTGTTCTTCGGCCTGGTGGCCGGTTCGTGCGTGGTGGTGTTGCGGGGGATCGGCAGCTGGACGAAGCTGCGATCGGCGTTGATGGTGGTCGCGTTTGTGGCCGCGTACGTGCTGGTCGGGTTTCCTGCGGACACCCTGGATCCGGCAGCCGATCGATTGACGTTGTTCGCGATTGGTTCGATTGCGATCAGCGCGATGATTCTTCCGGGAATCAGCGGCGCGTTCCTGTTGAAGATGATGGGCCGTTACGACTACATCATCGGTTTGCTGTCGGACCTGGTGCAGGGTCGGGCGACGACCGATTCGCTGGTCACGCTGGCCGTGTTTTCCGGCGGTTGCCTGTTCGGCCTGATTGTCTTCAGCAAGCTGCTGAAGCGGTTGTTGTCGCGAGCCCGCGAGGCGACCCTGGCGACGCTGTGTGGCGCAATGTGCGGCTCGCTCCGGGTGCTGTGGCCACTGGGCGCCCAGGGCCAGGACCTGGGGATGACGATCGGCCTGGTGCTGCTGCTGATCGCCAGCCCGGTGCTTGTGCTGGTACTCGATCGCCTGGCCGGGATCAGCGAGCCGCAGTTCTCAGAAGACCGAGAACAGTAGCAGTCCGCTGGCCCGGACTAACCACTTGCGATCGTCGGCGGTGATCTTGCCGGCATCCAGGATCTGTCGGCACTTGTTCCGCGTGGTACTGACCAGCAGTTTCTGCAGGTCGGTCAGCCCCTTCAACCGTTTCTCTTCCATCAACAACGACGTGATCCGGAACAGCGCCCGGGGTTCGTCGAGGCCGGGCACGACCGAGTCGGTCCACTCGGGATCGGCTCGCCCCTCGGCCACCTCGCTCAGCACAGCGAGCACGAGGTTCGAGACCCTGGCCAGCTTGGGATAGTCGACTCTCTCGGGAGTGTCTCTCGGCGAGTGGTAGTCGGGGTGTTCGCCGGTGGAGAAGAACAGGAAGGGAACCTTTCGGTCGCGAAACGGGCCGTAGTCGCTGCGGGTGCCGATCAGGTCGACTCCCATCCGAGCCACCTCCAGCCCCCGCGGCGAACCGACCCGGTCGAGCACGGTGCGGAGTTCAGGAGCGTGTTCGCTGCCCAGGCAGAAGACCGTCGGCAACGGCAGGTTGCCCAGCGATCGACTGACCATGTCGGCGGTGATGAACAGCTTGACCTGTTCGAGTGGCCAGGGGGGGTTGGCGGCAAACCAGCGAGACCCCCACAGCAGGCGTTCCTCGAGATCGAAGCCGATGAAGGCGATGGTGCGTTGCGGAGGCGTCTTGCGGTTGGCCAGCTGACGAGCAATCTCGAGCATCAACGCCACGCCACTGGCGTTGTCGTCGGCTCCGGGATACACCGTGTTCTTGCGGACGCCCAGGTGGTCGTAGTGGGCACTGAGAATGACGATCTCGTCGGACTTGATGCCCGGCAAAATGGCCCCGACGTTCTGACCGATCGTACGAGCCTTTTGCTTCTCGTCCTTGCGGCCGGGCAGAGCCTGAAAGTAACTCTCGCCGAAAAGCGGTCGCAGCTTCAGGCGGCGGAAGTGATCCCTCAGGTAATTGGCCGATTCACGAGCCGCGGCTCCCGAACGGCCGCGACGCGCCGGATCGGCCAGCCATCGGACATGAGGCTTCACGTCGTTGACGGAGATCGGAGTCGGCGGGGTGGGCGTTTTCGGAGGTGCCGGTTTCTTGTCGGCTGCCGGAATTGTTGAGACGACCGCCAGCATCAGCAAGATCAGAAGACCCACTCTGCCAGCCGTCCCGGCACAGCGTGATCGGGTCTCGTGGATTCGGAGCAGGTGGTTCATCAGTGACTCCTCATCAGCCTCAACAGGAGGTCTCGGACCAAGAGAATCGGCCAAGTGGCTGGCTCGCTCACGAGGTCCGGTTTCGCCGATTGTAGCGAAGTTTCCTGTTGTATCGGTCTTCTGGCAGTCGATACGTCAAGGGAACGCCCGCGTGAGGTGTGCGCACCTGCATCGTTTGGAGAGTGAGACAATGCGTCGAGGATCAATCCTGACCGCCGTCCTGATTGCCACCGTGGTGGCACTGGCCACGTCGCTGAGTTCCACGCCAGCCGAAGCCGCCGGCCGCGGGCAGCCGACCGATTGGAAGCGGTTCTACCATTACCCCTATGTCTACTACCCCCACAACTTCCAGCGGCCCCAGGGCAGCTTCAATCACCTGTACTACCGATACTCGCCGACCTGGCGGATCCCGGTGATGCGAGATGGCTGGCACAACTTCCACCAGATGAAGCGGCCGTATCACCGAGGCAACCACTTCAAGCTGGATGTCTTCTAGGCCGCCGGGCCCCAAGCTACTCAACCGGATCGACTGATCAGTCGATCCGGCGCCGGAGCGTCACAGGACCCGTCCGATTTGTCGGACGGGTCCTGTGCTTTTAAAATAAGAGCAACCCCCAGGGACTGGCTCCGAAGGTGCCTGTCCCCGCCTCACCGAACACCCCCGTCCGCACCTCACCGAACGTGGGGGTTCAAGCCGGGCTGGGCGGGTGCCGGGGACAGGCACCTTCGGAGCCAGTCCCCTGGTTTATGTCGTTGCGGGCGACTGGGTCGAGGCTGTAGATCGTCTGTACGCACTGCTCGACCTGCTCTTCGAGCTCTTCGAGACTCTGAGACCGGCTCTGCAGGCTGCCGCCGTTGTGCCATTGCAGCAGTTGCCCGACACCGGCCACGATCGCTTCGTATGCCCGCCGCTGCTGGTCGTCGTCGAGATCGGGCCAGATGATCGGCAGGTCTCGCAGCGAGCCGACCTTGACCTGGGGAAACGACGCCTGGTCCGATTCGCGGACCGCGGTGGTGTAGAGGTAGCGGAGCAGTCGCGAGTTGAGCAGTCCGACCAGGTATCGGATGTCGTATCCGTTGTCGGGTTCGAAGAGGGCCAGCAGCGAGTTGCGGAAGTACTCGGTCGTGTGCTTGGGGCCGACGATCGGAAACCGGGCCGTTTGCCGGATCACGAACCGGGCTCGCCGGTAGGTCTCCAGCGGCCGGATCGTGAAGTACTCGCCCTCGCCCGCCTCGTAATCCAGCCTCAGCTTCCTGGCCGGAGGCTCACAGCTGTAGCGCTGCACCTGTCGTCCCTCGAGCACCCCGACGCAGTCCCCGTCATCGAAGTCGTATTCGACCACCAGGCCCCGGGCACAGTTCCCGGTATGCACTCCGGGATCACCCACCAGCCGACCCAGGCTCTCGCCTCGACTCCGCACACTTCTGACCCAGTCGGGCAGCGTCGTTTCGTCCCAGCCGGCTTCTCCGGCCCGGTCCCGTCGTGCAATGAGGGTCGTCACCGGAGCGACCGCCTCGCCGCCGAACACCTCCTCACCATGATTCAACACCTCGTGCAACGACATGCAGTCGGTGACCGCCGTCCTGAGTTCGGAGTAGCCTGCGAGGTGAGTGACCTGGGTGGGGAGGACCAGTGCGAGCGTGTGGTTGGCGAGCTCGAGGGCTCGTTTCAGAAACATCCCGTGCAGGGTTTCCCAGCCGCTGCCGCCCCATGCGTCGAGATAGCGTTGTTTGAGCGGCGGATCCAGGGCCAGTGCTCCGCGACCGGAGAAGGACCCGAACGGTGGGTTGCCGATGACCACGTCGAAGCGGCCGGTGTCACCGGGAGCCTGGTCGAGCAGTCCGTCGGCGGTGACCAGATGAGCCAGCAGTCCTTCGGCAGGCTCACCCGCGAGCCCGGCCTGCTGCCACAAGGCGGCGCGGGCCTGGCAGACGGACAGCGGGTCGATGTCGATGCCGAACAGGCTGCGGTCGATTACTCGTCGACGGAGAGTGGGGTCGGGGGACCCGGGCACTTCGAGCCGGTGCCAGATCTGGCGAGCCGCCTCGACCAGGAACCGGCCGTCTCCACAGGCGGGGTCGAGAATCGTGAGCTGCGCGAGCCCGGCGGGGTCGTCCTGCCAGGGGGCCAGGGCACGTTGGACCAGGTCCTGGACCAGCGAGATCGGAGTGAAGTAGGCACCGAGGTTGCGGCGAGCGGTTTGAGCCGGAGCGAGAACCAGGGGGAGATCGGTGTCGGCCAGGGGAATCTCTCCGACGCCAGAGGACGCGTCACGGACTTCCCATTCGAGTAGTTTCTGGGCCAGCTCGCCGATTTCAACGTCGCGGAATACTCGGACAAGCTCCTGGGCGATGTCGGCCGGCAGAGGGGTGACATCATCGAGTTCGGGGTGGTGCAGGCCGGGAGATCGAGACTGCAGGAGTGCGACGACAACGGCTCGTCGAATCGTCTCGACCATCTCGTCGACGGCGACTCTCTGCTGGACCGCCCAGGCGGCCACCCGGGCCAGGCTGCGGTCGCGGCTCGACACCGATGCCGGCGCTTTGCGGCGAGCGGTGCGGGTGAGGTTCATGGTGGGAAGTCCATCGTGAGCCGAGATCGGAGGAAGTGTAGCACGGATTCGCGCGGGCGGCGGAATGTGCTAGATGTGTCGCGGATGTCGAATATGGAAAAGACTGAGGCGATGGTGATCCGGGTTGCGGATTTCAGTGAAACCAGTCGCGTGGTGACGCTGTTTTCGCGAGATTTCGGAAAAATCGCCGCGATGGCCAAGGGAGGTCGTCGGTTGAAGGGGCCGTTCGAGGCTGCTCTTGACCTGCTCGCGACGTGTCAGATAGTGTTCCTCCGCAAATCAACCGATGCCCTTGATCTCCTCACCGAAGCCAAGCTGATCTCCCGATTTCGGCCCCCCGGCCGCAATCTCCACAGCCTCTATGCCGGCTACTACGTGGCCGAATTGCTGTCGGGGCTGACCGAAGACTACGACCCTCACCCGGTGCTGTATGACCAGGCCACGCTTGCGCTGCAGCGGCTTGCCGAGGACGTCGATGTACGTCCGGTGTTGCTGCGGTTCGAGGTGGTTCTGCTGCGTGAAATCGGCTATATGCCGGCCGTTGATCGCTGCGTGGCGTGCGAGACCCCGGTGATTCTCGATCAACAATCCTCTCCAGAATCCAAGCGGCATTTCGCATTCTGGGTCTCCTCGGGAGGCCTGATCTGTTCAAACTGCCAGAGACCGGAGTTCAATTCTCCTACGATCACGGCCGAGACCGCGTCGTTATTGACCCGGTTGGCTGATCCCAGTGACACGGTCGCCGACGTGCCGATGGACCGGTATTCGGAACTGCGTCAAGTGATGACGCCGGCAATCTGTCATGTCCTTGAGCGTCGCCCCAAGATGCACCGTTTTCTGCCTCTCTGAGCCCGATTCGCTTCCCTTCGCTTCCCTTCGCTTCCCTTGTTTCGGCCGCCCCGCACCGACCAGCCAGCACGTCAGGGATGACCATGAAATCTAAAGTCGGCCACGCCGCGGCCCTGGCCGCGGTCTGCCTGCTGGGCGCCTCCGCGGGTTGCCGCTCGATCGATGTCGGCGGCCTCGACCTGATCACGAGTCCATTCAGCAACTCCTACTCGGCACTCAGAGACGCCACCACCGTCGACGGCGACCGGCATCCCGATGCCGACAACGGGCCGACCAGCGGTGAGCGTTTGAGGCTCGAGCAGGCGGGCAAGCTGGCCGAGTCGGGTCGGCACGCCGAGGCCGAAGCGCTACTCGTCGACCTCAAGGGCCAGGGAGCTGCCAGGTTCTTCGACTTCTCGAAACGGACCCGCACGACCTTCCTCAAGAAACTCGACGACGACCGCCGCATCGGTGATGCACTCAACCCCAACCTGCTGGACCCCAGGGCGGGATTCCGCGAGGAATCGCTGTTCCAGCTGGCCGAGAGTCGGTTCCACCAGAAGAAGTACTCCGCGGCACAGGAGAACTACACCGAGTTGATGATCGACTTCCCGTCGACCCGGCACATCGATCGTGCCAGCCAACGGCTCTTCGAAATCGGTCGCTATTGGCTCGATACTCAGAACTTCGAAGCGGCCGCCCAGATCCGCCCGGCCGGTGCCACCGCTACGGCATCGACCACGTCCCAGGGGACTCCCGCCGGCTGGTTTGCCGGGCTGCCCCTGGTCCCCAACCTCTCGGACAGCACCCGGCCGTTCTTCGACACCAAGGGCCAGGCCCTGCTGGCACTGAAGACCATCTGGCTGAATGACCCCACCGGACACCTCGCAGATGACGCCCTGATGCTCGCCGCAGCCACGCACCTCGAACAAGGCGACTCGCGCGAAGCCGATCGGATCCTGACCAACCTCCGCAAACTCTACCCCAATAGCCCCTACCTCGAACCCGCCTTCCTGCTCGGATCTCACGTCCGATTGATGGGATACCAGGGCTCGCACTACGACCAGACGCCGTTGGATGAAGCCGCCCAGCTGAAAACCAGCACGCTGGGACTGTTCCCCGATATCAAGGAGAAGGAACGGCTGCAGGCCGAATTGGCCGATATCGAGAGAGCTCGAGCCGAGAGGGAATGGCAGCGGGTCGAGTTCTACAGGAAGAAGAACCTGCCCAAGGCCATGGCCGTGCACCTGAACCGAATCCTCGCACGCTTCGCCGGTACCGGCCACGCTCAACGAGCTCAACAGGAACTGATCGACCTCGGACCTGAATTCGCAAACGGTGGCTGGATGGCCAGCGAAGTCCGCGCCGCCGGAAACCCGCTGCCGGTCGCCAACACAACACCACCTCCAAACTCAATACAAGAACCCGCTGACCTCTCGGGTGAACTCCCCCCCAGGCCCATCCCCGAACCACTCACACCCGCAGACAACTCAACCCAACCAACACCGCAACCAACACCGCAACCAACACTCCAGCCGATACCCAGCCCGACACCACCTCCGGCAACCCGCGTGATTCCTCAGAACTAGGCTCCATCTCATCC
>CAUZJR010000251.1:0-8022 GCA_963580005.1 Planctomycetota bacterium | reverse complement strand
GTGACGATTTCGGTGGAGGGTTCGATGCCGAATTCGACTACGCCGCTGCCGAGCACCAGAGCCCCACCGCACCGACGGGATCGCAACGGCGACCGTGTCCGCAGTGTGGTGAGATGATCGTCGCCTCCGCCGCCAAGTGCCGGTTCTGTGGCGAGATCTTCGACTCAAGACTCAAGCAGCAGCAAAGAGGAGCAACCGCCTCGGATGCCGATTCCAATCTCTCGGGCGGTGAATGGGTCGTGGCGATCATCTGCTCGGGGATCGGCTGCATCTGCGGCATCGTCTGGATGATCCAGGGCAAACCCAAGGGACTGAAGATGCTCGGGGTCTCATTGGCCGCTGCCTTCTTCTGGAATGTCATCAACGCGGTATTGCAGAACGCCGTCAATCCCAATTAATTCTGATTCGGCCTCAGCAGACCGGCTGCTCCAGCTCATGGCAGACACTCTCCATGACCCAAGCCGAGATCATCCGCTGTGAATGCGGTGTCAGTGTGCGGGTGCCTGCCCAACGTGGCCAGCGGACACTGCGCTGTCCCAAGTGCCGTGTCGAACTCGCCGTGCCACCTGCCGCACAAGTCGAAGCCCGACAGCTGTCATCGGGCTCCGACGGAGCGCTCTGCCCGATCTGCCAGACCCGGATCACCGCCGGCGAAGAGCGTGTTTCGTGTCCCGAGTGCGAACAGTCTCATCACCAGGACTGCTGGGTCGAAATCGGTGGCTGCAGCACCTACGGCTGCACCCAGGCTCCCTCGCTCGAAACCGACGGTCCGGCCCAGCCGCCCCACACCGCCTGGGGCGACAACAAGCAGTGCCCGGCGTGTGGCGAGACGATCAAGTCGATTGCACTGCGATGCCGCTACTGCGGCACCGATTTCGACAGCGTCGATCCGTTGCAACTCAGAGACCTGCACCGCCGGGCCGCTCGCGACGACTCGCTCAAGAAAGTCCGACAGTCGGCGGTCGCACTGTTCGTGGTCAGCCTGGTGGGCTGTTTCGCCCCGCTGATGCTGATCATCAGCCTCTGCGTGGTCATCCCCAAGCACAAGCAACTGGTGAAAAGTGGGCCGTTGTATGCTGTGATGGGGTGGGCGGCAGTCGTGATCTCCGGTTTCTGGTCACTCGTCCTGCTCGGCTTTGCCCTCGCCAACTGAATCGACCCCCTGCCACTCAACCCCGTCCCGCATCCCCCCGCCCGCTTTACGCGGACACCTGCCCCGGAGCCACCCGCCGTGAACCAGCCGCCTCCCGACAGTCGAGTCGCCGGCATGCGTGAGCACGGTGCGGTCTGCCTGCATTGCCGGCAGGAGATTTCGGCAGGAGACCAGACGCTGATCTGCCCCGAGTGTGGCTCGGTGCATCACTCCGGTTGCTGGGACTCCTACGGCCATTGTGGTTCTTACGAGTGCACTCCGAGCCGGTCGACGACGACCCACGAGAATTCGATGCTCGTTACGGGCAACACGCCGATCCGGATCACCGGCAACGACCTCGACCACGCCACTCCGCTGCCGCAGGCCCGGCCCGCCGCCGTGGCCAGTGGCCCGGCGATCTCGATCCCCGTCGGCCCCGACCCTCAGTCCCGCCGCTGGAACAAGCTGGCCATCGTGTCGCTGGTGGTGGCCCTGGTGGGGATCCCGCTTTATGGATTCATCACCGGGCTGGTTGCACTGGTGATCGGAGCCGTCTCGCTGATCGGCAGGAACTCGTTCCGCCGCCGTGGACTGGCCCTGGCCGTGCTCGGCATCGTGATCGGAATCGCCGACTTCATCGGCTGGGCCATCTACCTCGGCCACGACCTCGTACCCTTCAACACCCTGACCCGGCTCGATGACTTCGAACCCGACCCCGAAGCACTCAACCAGCTCCCCGCTACCATCAACCGCGCCATGAAAGCCAACGTGCTGATCCAGTCGAGCACCCTGACCCAGACCGGGATCGGCTCGGGGGTGATTCTGAAGATCGCCGACGGCAAGGCACTGATCGTGACCAACCGACATGTCGTTGATCCCGGTTTCGAGGGATCTTCAGGCAACACGATCGAGGAGCTGGGCGACCTGATGATCAAGATGATCGGTCAACCCGCCACGGCGGCCCGGGCCGTGTGGGTGGCACCCGATGGCGTCGACCTGGCCCTGGTCAGCGTCCCGGTCGTCAGCAGCGAAGTGCTCGCGGCCATCTGGAAAACCATCCCGGGCATCAAGATCGGCGACGCGGTCTTTGCCATCGGCAACCCGCACGGGCTGGGCTGGTCACACGCCTCGGGAGATGTCTCGCAACTGAGACGACAAACCACCGGTGCCACGCGAGTGCGTGTGATCCAGACCTCCACGGCCATCAATGCCGGCAACAGCGGTGGAGGACTCTACGACAAACAAGGGCACCTGGTCGGAGTCAATACCTGGACACAGGACAAGCGGGTCGCCGAAGGACTCAGCTTCGCCATCTCCTTTCAAACCCTGCTCGAACTCGTCCCCGCCCGCTTCGCGGTCCCCAGGCAACAGGCTCCGGATGATGACCACTCGGAGTGACACTCGATGAGCTCGGTACGATTGCGTCGGCTGACATCCGACCACCAAAACCTCGCCAGCTACCTCCGACGCCACCCCCGCCTGAGACTGATCCAGGCCGAGGGGGATCCGGCCGAGAGGTACCAGATCGAGTACCGCATCTCGAGCCTGAGGCAGGTCGATGACCAGCTCACAACCGTCAAGAACCACATCGTTGAAATCGCCCTGCCCAGGAACTACCCCAGGACTCCGCCACAGTGCCGGATGCTCTCGCCCGTCTTTCACCCCAATATCGCTCCCCACGCCATCTGCGTCGGTGATCACTGGAGTGCCGGAGAATCGCTGCAGTCGATCGTGATGCGAATCGGCGAGATTCTTGCCTACCAGAGCTACAACGTGAAGAGCCCGCTCAACGGAGAAGCCGCTCGCTGGGTCGAACAACACGCACACCAACTGCCGCTGGACCCCGTCAGCATGATCCTCGAAGAAATCGACGCCCCGGTCACACCACCACCCGCTCCAGTGGCAGCTCCGGCACCCGCTCCCTCGGCCGAAAACGTGCTGATCGCCTGCCCCGAGTGCGGCAAGAAATACCGGGTGCCCAGCAGCACCATCGGTCGCACCGCCGCCTGTTCGCAGTGCGACACCAAGTTCTCAGTCACGCCGTCTCAACGTTGAACGGTCAGAGGATGTCCCAGCCGGCCACGACCGAATCCGCCACCGAGCCGCCAGCCCGCGATCCGGTGGTGCTGCGACGCGGTCACCACCGCAACATGCTGATCGTCTGCTCGCTCGTCATCGTGCTCGCTCTGACGCTCGAAACTCGAAGCGACCAGCGGGTCGAGTTTGCCTGGCTCAGAGGTGTACCGATGCCCGAGACGTGTGCCAGCCGCAGCCTGTTCGACATCGAGTGTCCCGGCTGCGGGCTGACCCGCAGTTTCATCGCGATCGCCCACCTCGACTTCTCGAAGGGCTTTCGACTGAATCGCACCGGCTGGCTGCTGGCCGTCGGGCTGCTGATCCAGTTCCCCTACCGGTTCTACATGCTGCACCACATCAGGACCCGGGGCCTGCCCGAACCAGGTGCACGGTGGCTGAAGCTGGCCTTCTCGTGGACGCTGATCGCAGCCCTGATCGGCAACTGGGCCCTGAAAATACTAGGCGTCTAACCCCCAGGGACTGGCACCGGCGCCCCGCCACAGGCAGGGCTCTGGAGCCAGTCCCTGGGCGGCATCACTTCACCGCGGCCTTTGCCTTGGCCTCCTCGGCCTTAGAAACCGACGGGTTGGGTGTCGCGTTGCCCTCGTCGAGATTCAACACCCAGCGGACCGCGTTCTCGGTCGACTTCAAGACCACCTTGTTGGTCCAGGTCGCCGGGTTGTGACCGAGATTCGAGTAGTAGATCTTGCCCCGGCCCCAATCACGACACCACGCCACCGGCACGTGGTAGGGCCGCTTCGGATTGCACTTGGACATGTCGAGACTCATCAACACCCGCACGTTCTTCGGGACCCAGTTCACATACTGGTAGATCTCGTCCTTGATCCGGAACTCCGCGCCGAACGGCTTCATGGCCGGGTGCGACTTGTCGTGCACGCGGATCGTGACCGTGGTGCCCGCACCCCAGGGATGACCGTTGAACGTCCCGCCGGCAATCTCCTGGTACCAGCGGTGCCCCGGATCCTTGGTGCGGTAGGTGTCGGTGGCCGAATGGAAACCGATGTAGCCGTGACCTCTGGTCTTCAGCCACGTGTTGACGAAGTAGTCGCGATCCTTCTCGGCGATCGGCAGCACGCCGGTCGTGTAGAACATCACGATCTTGTACTTCTTGAGATTCGCGGCGGTGAAGTCCGCCTGGCAGTCCTGGGTGCAGTCGACGGTAAACAGCCTGGTCTGCTGCCCCAGCTGCGTCATCGCGATCTCGGCCGCGGCCAGCTTCTTGCCGCCCCGGTTGACCGAGCCGTGACGGAACCCCTTGCTCTGGGTGACAAACAGCACCCGAGCCGGCTCGGCCGCCCCCAGTCTCTCGACACCAACGTACGACCCGGCCACCACGGCCACGGCCAACAGAATTCTCGGCATTGTTCTCACGAATCAGGCTCCTGGGGTTGTCGATTCCTGGTTGCTTACTTCTTGAGTTGTCTCAGCGTCCCGCCGATCTGGCCATGCACTTCCGCCGTGGTCCTCACAACCAGCACGAAGAAATTGGGGTAGTAGCGGATCGTGCCCTTGCCACCTCGCACGTCCCAGCTGTCGGGCGCGATCGTGTCCTGGATCAGCGAGATCAACTCCGAGGCCTGTCGCTCGTCGGCCGGACCCGCCAGCGAGCGGCGCGACGACACCACCGGCCTGCGGCCCAACCGTGCCCGAGCGAACTCGCGTTGCCTCTTTTGCATCCGCGGCAGCACATCCCTCAGCCGCCCACGAATCGCCAGGTGCTTCCGGCGACGCTCGGCAAAGGACAGCTTGCGCGTCGTTCTCAGATCTTCATCCAGCCGGACCAACTCCGGAACCACCACCGCCGGATCGGCCAGCGGACGACGGTTCCGCACGGTTTGCTTCATCAGGTCCAGGAACCGGCCGCGGAGCGCCTTGCGAGAGAACCTCGCAGAGTCCTCGGAGGTGGCCCGGGCCAGACCCTGGATCGGTTGGTCGAGAGCGGCTGCGGGAGTGGTCCCCAGTGTCAGAGCCACCAGCAATGCGGTGTTCATCACGGTCTCCTCAAAGAGAACTCGAAAACATCAGGTCCGCATTCCTCAGCATCCAGAACCGGCTATTCGCCGCCGTCGCCTCCTCCATCATCGGCTGCATCATCGGCTGCATCATCGGCTGCATCATCGGCTGCATCATCGGCGATCGGCGCCGGATCGGCTGCCGGTGCATTCGAACCAGAGGCCGGTGCACCTGAAGACTGCTTCATGAAGTAGATGCCAATGCCCACCACGACAACCACGATCACCGCAATGTAGGGCAGCATAGTCTGCAGCGCCTCTCCCGAACCGACTCCGGGTTCGTCATCACCCTTGATCTTCACATCACCCTGCTCGAACTGGTCCTTATTCTCGGCTCCGGCGTTCATGCCACCGGGAGGCATCTGGGGCGATTGCTGGGCCCCACCGGCTCCCGGGGTCCCCTGGGCGAACACCGGGTCAGAACCAGCAGACATCAGCAACAGGGCCACCAACAGCCACAGACTCGTCCGGATCGAAATGGTCATTGCAGCTCTCCGTTTGCACTGATTCGCGGTTGCGCCCAATCGGTCCATCAAGACTGAAAACAATTGAACACTCGGTTCACAGGACGAGTATTCTCGCCCAGCTTCCTTCGCTTGGCAAGAGGCGGTCAGCTTGCAACTGACCGGGTGGGCACAAGCAGTGGGTTTTCGAGGTAATGATCACCAACCGGGTAGTTGCGGAACTGGATCGAGTAGGTCTTTTCGAACCACGCCTGGATGTCGTCTACCGCTTCGAGATCGTAGTCGGGCGCAACGTACAGCGTGCGACCTCGCGTGTCCCGTACCACCTGAGCATCGTCGACGATCAGCTCGCCCCGGCTGATCACGTAGCGTGGCAGTTCGAACATCCGCTGGATGTCCTTGTCAGGGCTATAGAGTGTCACGTCGCCGTCGGCCCCGGGTCCGAGATGGCCCTTGTGCGAGAGTCCCAGCATGCGGGCTGGTGCGGCGCGGGTGATGATTGCGATCTCGTACAGAGAATACTCGCGGTCCAGGTCCATCAATGTGCACCTCTCGGACACGGCCCGAGGTACTCCGGCCAGTACGTCGCGACGCAGCTCGCGATCCATCAGCAGCGAGATGATCTCGGGGTAGGCCAAGAACGAACTGCCGTTGGGATGATCGGTGCTCATCGCGATCCGCCAGGGATCATCGACCAGCAGGTACCACTCGAGCCCAATCGCCCACTGCAGTGCGTGCACCAGGCTCTTCTGCTTGTAGACGATCGGCACGATCCCGCATCCGGACTCCATCTCGGTATCGCCGCTGAACCACTTGCGGCCGGTGACCTGGTGCAGGTAGTAGCCCAACGGCCCGTCGCCGGTCAACGAGGTGGTATTGCCGAACATCACCTGTCCGACGTCGACGGTCAGGTTGTCGTGCGAATTGACATACTCGGCCAACTCGCTCACCCGCGACCCGAACGTCGACTGGTCGTCGGGATCGCCGTCGTAGCTGTGGAACTGGATGTGAGTCAGGTGGGCCCTGTGACCTTCCAGCGACGTCATCGTCTCCATCGTCGTCGCGTGATTGCCCGGCATCCCCAGGTTGTTGCAGTGGATGTGCACCGGGTGCGGCAATCCGAGTTCTTCGACCGCACCGGCCACGCCGCGAATGATCTGTCGCGGGGTGACATTGAAGTGCTCGACCGTGTCGTCGATCCCGCTGACGTTTCCGCCTCCGCTCTTCCACACCTCAACCCCGCCGGGGTTGACCAGCTTGGCGGTGTAGCCCTTGGTCGAGTGCAACAGCCAGGCGATGTAGGCCTTCAACCGCCCCGGTTCATCGGCGGCCAGCTGCTTCATCACGTAGTGGTTGTTGCCCATCAGGACATAAAACCCCTTGTCGATGATCGGGGTGTCCTCGAGTTCCTCGTGAGCGTGCCGGGCGGCCAGCGGCGGAACCGCGGCATCCATCGCCGTGGTGTAACCCAAGCCCGCATACAGGTACCCGGTGGCGAACGTGCTGGGCACACTGCCGCCGGACCCCGAGCGGGTCAGGCGGGTGCGACGGACCGGCTCGGCCGTCCGCTTGTCATCGGGAATCATCTTCCGGGCGGTGTTCACCTTCGGACCGGCGATGTGGCAGTGCATGTCGATGCCGCCGGGCATCACGACCAATCCGCTGGCATCCAGCGTCCGGTCGGCCGACGAGTCGGCCTCAACGGGCGGCTCGACCACCTGCCCATCGACGATCCAGATGTCGCCAACCTGTCCGTCGACCCCGTTGGCAGGATCGTAAATCGTCCCGCCGGTGATCCGCAGCGAACTCATGCGTCGCTCGCCGGCTCGGCCAACTGCCGCTGCCTGATCCGCGACTCGATCCCGCGGAGGATCTCGAGATCACTCATGTAGGGCGACTCGAAGGCCGGTCGCAGAGGAATCGGCACGTCGTCCATCCGGTACACGGTCCCGCCGGTGTTGATGCCGTAGGTCGACACGGTGAAGGCGACCGAGGCGGTGCGGGCGGTGTCCGAGAGCTTGGGATCGAGCACCACGCTGGGGATGCTCGCCAGGTGATCTCGTGCCGGCTGAGAAAAATTCGACATCGGGTCGCTGGCAATGATCAATGCCGCATCGGCCTCGCCGCGAGCCAGCACGTCCGAAGCAGTGAACTCGCCAGGATTGAACCTCGGAAACCCGCTGCCCAGGTGGACGCCGAACGGGAATCCCGTCGACCAGCTCACCACGTTGTCGGCTCCGGTCACGTTCCCGTGGCCCCGCATCGGCTTGGCATTCCAACGGGTGTGCTCGTTCATGTCGCGGGCCAGGGCGAGGAT
>CAUZJR010000250.1:0-8037 GCA_963580005.1 Planctomycetota bacterium | reverse complement strand
AGCGGTCTCTTCAGCGGTCTCTTCAGCGGTCTCTTCAGCGGTCTCTTCAGCGGTCTCTTCAGCGGTCTCTTCAGCGGTCTCTTCAGCGGTCTCTTCAGCCGTCTTCTCGGCGGCCTTTTCAGCAGCCGCGATCTTTGCCGCGGCTTCCTTTTCTTCCTCGGTGCTGATGGCTGCCACGAGTCGATCCCACATGACTTCGGGGTGTCGGATAACGATGTGTCTCAGCACGAGGTCCGAGAGTCTGACCTGTCGGGAGATCTCGGAATTGGCACTTCCGTCGCCCTGGAAGTAGACGAGGAAGTGCACACCGCGACGTCGTCCGTCGATGGGGTAGGCGAGTTTTCCGTCGATCCAGACTCGGTCCGACTGTACGGCGGCTCCGGTCTTTGAGAGCAAATCGCGGACGTGGGTCATCACGCCGGGGGGATCGTTGGCGAACTTGCCGCTATCGATCAGGAACATGCCTTCATAGTGATTCTGCGCCACGGGTGCTGTTCCTTAATCCGGGGACGGAGATGTGCGGAGCGAATGGCAAACGGGTGAAGCGGCGTGGTCTGGCCTGAGCCGCGAACGCCTACCGCGAACACTCCGTTGTATCGTCTCCGCAGCGATTTGCAATGTTGAAGCTCACAGCAGCAGTTCACTCGCCGTCGGCCATCCCGTCGGCCGCATCCGGCTTCTCGGCGGGGTCGGGGTTGGGGTTGGGGTTGAGTTGATTCATGGCGGCATCGGGTCCCAGTTCGGCCCAGACCAGAGCTCCCTGTGCGGCGTCGGCCACGGCGGTTTCGATGACGGGCCGTTCATCGGCGGAGAACCGGGAGAGCACGAAGTTGGTGGCTTCGAAGCGGGGCGGGGGCTGCCCGATCCCGATTCTCAACCGGGCCACTTCAGAAGTGCCGAGTCTTCGGAGGACATCGGCGAGTCCTTTTTGGCCACCGGCTGACCCCTGTTGACGGAGTCTCAAGCGTCCCAGCGGCAGATTGAGGTCATCGCAGACGACGAGGACCTGGTCGGGCTGGAGCTTGTAGAAGTCGACGAGTGGTCCGACGGCCTGGCCGCTGTTGTTCATGAAGGTCTGGGGTGCGACCAGCAGCAAGCGGGTTTCGCGGAAGGTCACTTCACCGGTCCGGGCGTTGAAGCGATTGCCTGCGGGGACGATTCCGAAGTGTCGGCCGAGTTCTTCGAGGACATCGAAGCCGACGTTGTGGCGAGTCCTTTGGTAGCGAGATCCGGGGTTGCCGAGTCCCACGATGACCTTCATGGCCGGTTACTCGTCGTCTGAGTCGTCTTCGTCGTCGTCGGCCGCCCGCCCGATGACTTCCGGCTCGATCGGCCCGGCTTCGAGTTCTCCGTCGACGATGAGTTCCTCTTCCTCTTCATCGCGGATTTCCACCACTCGAGCAACCACGGTCTCGGGTTCGAGCAGCATCGTGGCATCGCCTTCGAGTTCGATCTCGGCGATGGTGATCGAGTCACCGATTTCGAGCTGATGAACTCGCAGGGTCAGTTTTTCGGGCACTTCGGCGGCCAGGCAGTTAATCCGGACCGCGTGCAGGGGCTGTTCGAGCAGTCCGCCGCTGTTGGTGCCCGGCGCTGTGCCTCTCAGTTCGATCGGCACGTCGATGTCGATCCGCTGGTGGGCGTCGATCCTCAGCAGGTCGAAGTGATTCAGCACGATGCCAAACGTGTCCCACTGCAATTCGCGGAACATCGCCTTTTGGGCTGTTCCTTCCATCTCGAAATCGAACACGCGAACGCCACGGTCCACCAGCAGCCTCAGCTGGTTGGTGTTGACCTTGACCGAGACGGTTTCGGCCTGGTTCCCGTAGACGACGCCGGGAGTCTGACCGGCATCGCGGAGGCGTTGGCAGGCCCGTGTCCCCGATTCTTCGTCGGTACGACCGGTCAGTTCAATCTGCAGGCTGGCGGACATGGTGGCTGGACCGGGTTTGGGTTCTGGGTCGGTTTCTGGTGCAGGGCGTGGTTCGGGGCATCCGGTGGCCTGAAAACATCTGGGACGAGGCCACTGGGGAATTCGCGATGGATCAACTCAATTTGATCTGTTCGATTGGGAAACTCGCGCTCGCTCGTTACCATGCAAACGCGTCAAGATAGCTGCTGGAAGCAGAAACTTCAACGGTCACCGACGACGGTCGAGGCGCGAGCGAGAGGGATGCCGGGTCAATTCTGGACCGAACACGAGATCGAACAGCTGAGGGATCTCCTGTCGCGGGGGCTCTCGGCCAGCGAGATGCAGATCGGTGCGCGGTCACCTGCTGCGATCCAGAACAAGGCTGCGCGGCTGAATTTTGTCGGCGACGGCATTCCCCGCAAGCGATGGACGGCGGAAACCGAGCGGATCCTGAAGCGGCTGGTCCGCAGCGGAGGGACCGCGGCGGCGGTTTCCGTCGATGTGGAACTCCTGGCCGGCTATTCGCGGAACGCGATCCAGAAGAAGCTGGGTCGGCTGAAGTTGATCGACCGCAGTCGGTCTCGTCGTGCCCGCGAGGCGATCCGGTTGACCTCTGATCAGCTCGACCACTTCCACACCTTCCTGCTGGCTCATGCTTCGCGGTGCACACCCGAGCAGATTGCCCTGTTGTGGAACCGCAAGCACACTCCGTTGGTTTCCCGTCGGCGGGTGGTCTATCACCTTCAGAAGCTGGGGATCAAGCGGTCGTGGGCCGAGGTGATGCAGATGCCGTTTTCCAAGGCGAAGCAGCGGCGTGTTTCTCAGAAGGCCTCGCTGGCCAGCCAACGTCGTTGGGACGATTACCGCGAGTTGCAGGAGTCGCAGTTGCGGCAGGAGGCTCGTCGTCAGCGTCGCCGCGCCCGGTCTCGGGGCCGATCCCTGAGCGATCGTGTCTGTCGCGATTGTCGCCGGCGTTGGCCTGCGTCGGAGCCATTTTACGTGCTGTACCAGAAGCAGACCGCCTCGGGGCGAAAGCGATACCTGGGCCGCATATGCCGCCTGTGTCGCAACACGCGTCGTCGCGAGAGCAAGCATCGTCGTCGCACGGGGCCAGAGGCGAGCTAGCTCGCCTCTGGCGGGGGGCTGCTAGTCGAGTTGGTCGGCCCAGTCGGTGAAGACGACGGCACATAGGTCGATTTCCTGGGCGCTGCCCACCAGCAGGTCGCCGTCGTCGCTACAGAGTGCATCGAGTCCGGACTGTCCAAAGACCCGGTCGGCTCCGGCTTCACCCGCGGCGTGGTCATTCCCGCTTCCGCCTCGCACCACGTCATTCCCATCGCCTCCGTACAGCGAGTCATCGCCGGCTTCACCGTTGAGCGTATCGTTTCCGGCGCCTCCATGAATCAAGTCGGCCTCGTGCTGGCCTCGCAGGAAGTCATCACCGTCTCCGCCGTCGAGTTGATCGGCGCCTCTTCCGCCGAAGATCCGGTCATTTCCGGCGAGTCCTTCGAGGGTATCGTCGCCGTCTTCACCGATGAGTCGATCGATGTGGCTGCCGCCTCGGAGCAGGTCATTCCCGGCGCCTCCGATCAACACCACGCTGCCGGGGAACTGCGAGGCATCGACGATGTTATCCGCATCGCCGGTCTCGATCCGTCCGCGTTCGACATCGACGAGGTCATCTCGTCCCTGTCCCTGGAGCTGGTGAGCCTCGAGTGTGAAGTTGCCGTTGCCGGTCTCATAGACCAGGTCGCTGCCGGGACCTCCATTGAGGAGATCGTTGCTGGCGCCCCCCTGAAGCGTATCGCTGCTGCCCTGTCCGAACTGCCGGTCGCCACCTGCTCCGCCGCCCAGCCAATCGCGGCCGCTTCCGCCTCGGAGCACGTCGTTGCCGTCGCCCCCGTGAGCGGTATCGTTGCCGCCATTGCCGTTGATCACGTCGTGGCCGGCGTTTCCATTGAGCCGGTCGTTTCCGGAGTCTCCAAACAGCTTGTCGTTTGAGGCACCTCCGTTGACGGTATCGTGTCCCGGGCCGCCGTAGAGGATGTCCTGGCCACCTTGTCCGGCGAGGTAATCGTCATCGGCGCCTCCCTCGAGCCGGTCTCGACCGCCGCCCCCGAACAGCCGGTCGTTTCCGTCTCCGGAGATGAGTTGATCGTCGCCGGAGCCACCGTTGAGCACATCGGAGGCGGTTCCGCCGGTGAGCGTATCGGCGTCGGCTCCACCGAGGAGCCTGACGGGCACGAGGCTTCCGGAGGCATCGATCCGGTCGTTGCCTGCCCCGGCCACCACCCGCACCTCCCCGGTGATCTCGGAGACCGGCACGCGGACGGTGTGGGGATCGGTGCTCGATCCGACCGTGGCGGCCATCACGTGCCCGGGCGTCTCGATCACGATCTGGTCTCCTTCGGTCCGGATCAGCACATGATCGTCCTGTCCCTCGGCGGAGGTATCGGTCACGACGAGGTGTCCGGCCGGGTCGAGGTCCACGGCGATGGTGGCCGAAATGGGAGTGAAGTGCATCGAGTACGAGGAGGTACTGTCGCCCCCGGTGACCTGCAGTGTCAGCTGTTCGCCTCCGCCACTGGCTGTGTAATCGAGTCCCAGCGTGCCGTCGCCGGTGGCTTGGTCGACCAGGCTCCCTGCGGAGTCTCTCAGCAGCACGGTCAGCGGTTGGCCGATCGGTATCGAGAGATCGAGTGCATAGAGTGCCGAGGAGGCTCGGCGCGGGGTGTCGAAGGTGAACCAGTCGTCGGCCATGGCGGCGACTCCGAGTCCGGAGAAGACGACATTGCTGCCGATGGTGCCCAGGTGAAACGCCTTGGGCTGGCTGCTGTTGTCACCGGCCCAATCGGCGGCGGCGTCGCCATCGGGGGCATCGACGAGCAGGTCGTAGCCGGTGACGGTCATCGCCGAGGGCGAGTCGATTCGGACCAGGTAGGTCCCGGCGTCGAGTCCTGCGAGGCTGACCTGCTGGGGTCCGGGCCCGTTGTCGGAGGTTTCGAGTGTCTGGTTACCGCTGGAGTCGAACAGTTCCAGCCGGATGGTTTCGGTGGCGCCACCGGAGGGTGTGGCCGTGACGCGGTGTGTGGCCGTGCCCGCGGCTGAGATCTCGAACCGGAACCAGTCTGAGTCGTCTGGAGTGTGGAGGTTGAGTTCTGCGAAGGCGTGTCCGTCGCCGACGAGTGTATTGAGGTTGTGTGCTGCGGCGGCGACGTTGTTGGCTTCACTCCAGTCGGGCCCGGCGATCGAGCGTCCTCCGCTGTTGCCCGACCCGCTGCGTCCGCTGCCCCCCATCGTCTCGATCAGGTCGCTCCAGCCGGTCTCGAGTTCAAAGTCCGAGTAGGGCGTGGTGTACCACGAACCGGCGGTGGTGGCGTTGTCGGGCAGGAAGATGGAGATGCCCGAGCTGTCGCGGTTGTCATCAGAGCGGGCCAGTGTCATGTCATCGATCGCCTGCTGGACTCCTTCGGCGGCCAGACGGAGTCCTTCGGAGACGAGCGGGCTGTCGGCGACGGGGTCGACGAAGCTGCCCAGGTCGCGCAGGAAGGCGATGTCGTAGGTGATCGCATCGGCGCGAGCTTCGCGGAGCACGTCGATGTCGTCGTCGGTACCGGCGACTCCCGCGTCGACGAAGTCACTCAGTGCTGCCAGCAGCAGGGGGTAGCCGTCGGTCGAGATTGCGCTCTGGGTGTCCCAGCCCCAGAAGTCGCCCTCGTACTGGTCCTGGTAGCTGTCGACGAACCCGGTCGCCAGGGCCTGGGCCCCGATCGTCTCGGGATCCTCCTGCAGGATGTCAAACAGCGTCGAGTAGTCGTGTCCTTCGGCTCCGACGACTTCCTGGCTGGCGACGAAGACATCGGCGTAATCGGCGAGGCTGAAGCCGACTTCGGCCAGTGCCATCAGGCAGGCATCGAAGGCGATGACATCGAAATCGGGACGCTGCGGATCGGCCAGCACCTCGACGAACTCGGGCGTGGTCAGGTGATCGCTGGTGGTTCCGTCGAGATCGTCGTAGTTGAATCCCTGCAGGCCGCTGCCGTGGTCCCACATCACCAGCGCGTAGTGTTCGGCGGGGGCCTGGTCGACCGACCAGTCGATGAATTCGGCCAGTGCCTGGGGGTGACCGGTATTCTGTTCACCGAGCAATTCGAACTCGGTCGCGACCACGTCGGGGTTGGCATCGGCTGAGATGAATGCACGGCCGGTGTCTCCCCAGGCCGGCTGCGACCCGCCCCCGGTGGCGTAGGTGCTCCCGGCTGAGCTCTGGTCCCACAGCACCGCCAGGTTGACCGATCCCGGCAGTGCCGCCACGGCGGATTCCATCTCGTTGATGTCGGCAAACGCGAAGCTCTCGAGATTGCTCGCGGTGATGTAGACCATCACGGTCCAGGCATCGGAATCGACTGGCCCGGTGCCCTCTTCGCCGCCGGCGGGCGGTTCGGCATGCGGCAGATCGAACTGGATGTCGTAGGAATTCGTCTGTCCTTCGTGGCCGCTGACGCGGGCGTACCATGAGCCGACCGGGATCTCGTCGAGCGAGAGGTCGGCGTGGCCATCGTGGCCGGTGGTGGCGGCGACCAGGCCGCCGTTGGCATCGAGCAGTTCCAGCAGCAGGTCGCCGTCGCCGTGGCGGTACTCGATCGTCAGGCCGTGAGCGGTGGTGCCCGGGGCGACGGTGGTGAAGGAAAAGAAATCGACGTCGGTGTCGGAGTGGATCGAGAGTCCCGGCAGGGTGATGTCTCCGCTGAGCGTCCCGCTTTCAGCGTCGCTGCGGAGTGAGGTTGCCGTTTCCAGCGTGTCGTTGTCCTCGAGCCGATCCGGGTCGGGGTCGTGATCCAGCGGTGCGTCGATGGTCAGGGTGTACTCGGGGTTGGTCTCACCGGAGTACTCGAAGATCTCGATCCAGTAGGTCCCCGGGGCCAGTCCTTCGAGGCTGATGGCTTCGAAGTTGTCGACCGCATCGGACAACTCGAGTTCCCCGTCGGCGTCGTAGAGGGCCAGGTCGAGGTCACCGAGATGGTGCTCGAATTCGATCTGCACCGAGTGGCCTGCGGTGGCGGTGGCGGAGGTGGTGAACTGGAACCAGTCGGTATCTCCGGGTTCGTGGATCGAGAGTCCACTGAGCGTGGTTCGTCCCTCGAGGGTCCGCAGGTCGACGGCCTCTTCGGCCGAGTCGTTGGGTTCGTGAGCGTCGGGTGGGAAGTGGCCTTCGAACTCGTGCTCGTTCCAGTCGGGCCCGTCGATCACCAGTTCGTACTCGGGGTTGCTGGCACCTTCGAAGCCACTGACCTGCAGCAGGTAGTTCCCGGCGGGCCAACCGGCCAGCGAGATCTCCTCGAAGTCGGCCACCCCGGTCGATTCCTCGAGCAACACGCCGTCGGAATCGAAGAGTGCCAGGTCGAGGTCACCTTCGTCGTCGTCGAAATCGATCCCCACGAAATGGTGGGTGGTGCCTTCGGCGAGCAGTTCGAAGGCGAACCAGTCGAGATCATTGTCGTCGTGGATCGAGAGTCCGTCCCAGGCCGAGTACCCGGCGATTTCTCTCAGCGGCGTGGCCTCACCCGCCGAGTCGTTCACCTCGGCCCAGTCCGGTTCAAACTCACCCTCCTGCTCACCGTGATGTTCATGCGGGGCATCGATCCAGATCGAGTAGCCGGGCACCATGGCCCCCTGGTACCCGGTCACTTCCAGGAAGTAGGTTCCCTGTCCGAGTCCCTGCAGCGAGATTTCTTCGCTGTCGAGGACTCCGGACGAATCCGAGACGAGTTCGCCGGCGGAGTTGTAGAGTGCCAGGTCGAGGTCACCTGAGGCGTGGTAGAAGTCGATCCCGACGGTGTGAGCCCAGTTGGCTTCGGCGAGCAGTTCGAATTCGAACCAGTCCACATCGGCGGAGTCGTGAATCGAGAATCCGTGCCAGGCCGAGAATCCGCTGGCGTCTCTGAGTTCAAATGCGGTCTGACTGGTGTCGTTGTCTTCGGCGAAGTCGGGTTCGAGTGGTTTGGGTGCGGTGATGCCGAGCACGTACTCGGGGTGCACGGCTCCGTCGAAGCCGACGACCTGGGCCTGGTAGGTCCCAGCGGGCAGTCCTTCCAGGGAGATGTGTTCGAAGTCCCAGATGCTCT
>CAUZJR010000249.1:0-8071 GCA_963580005.1 Planctomycetota bacterium | reverse complement strand
GAGTTTCGAACGTGCGGATGCCTCGTTCGCACAGCACGACGTTGGGGTTGCCCTGGTCGAGGATGTACTCGGCGGCCAGCAGGAATTCGTCGATCTCCGCCGAGGGACCTCGCTTGAGCAGCACCGGCTTGTCGGAATCCCCCACGGCCTGCAGCAGGTGGTAGTTCTGCATATTGCGGGCACCGATCTGGAGCACATCGGCGTAGCGTGAGACCAGTTCGACGTGTTCGGGCGTCATGACCTCGGTGACCACCGCCAGCCCGGTCTCGTCGCGGGCGGCTGCGAGCAGCTTGAGTCCTTCTTCCTTGAGGCCCTGGAACGAATAGGGGCTGGTACGAGGCTTGAAGGCTCCGCCCCTCAGCCCGGTCGCTCCGGCGGCCTTGACACATCGAGCGGACTCGAGGATTTGCTCGGCACTCTCGACCGAGCAGGGACCGGCGATCACGCCGACGTGGCCACCACCGAGCAGCAGGTCGTGGCTGCGAACGATGGTCGGTTCGTCCTTGGTCTCAAGGCTGGCGACCTTGTAGGGGGCCAGGATCGGCACCACCTTGTCGACCTCCTCGAGCCCCGAGAGCGTCTGTTGTTCGCCGTTACGTTTTTCGCCGATCGCCGCGATTACCGTACGCTCGGTGCCGACGATCACATGAGCCTTGAGGCCCATCTGCTCGATCCGCGACGCCACCGACTGGATCATCTCCTCGGTCGCACTCTTCTTCATGACCACGATCATGGCTTGTCCTCGATTGCCCGCGGGGGGCGATGGTAGCTGGTGTGTCCGAACAAAAAAAACGCCCTGGAATCCTCGAGAGGATTCCAGGGCGTGAGGTCTCGCGTGTGCTTGTGTCCCGGCCTAGTTGGAACAATCGCTGGACCACCCTGGGAATCCCGGGCTGGTAAACCAGAACTGATACCACCGCCAGCCGGCGCTGCCGAAGCTGCGGTCGCGTCGATCGTGTTGCGTTTGGCCGGGCATGGTGCGTTCCACTCTGTAATCAGCAGGTCGAGCGTGTGGCGTTGGCCCTCTGGTCGACTTCACCGGCAATAGTAGGTGTCGAGCACGAGCCCGGTCAACCGCCGTGGTGGTGGAATGAGCTGTTGCGGGATCGGTGATTTTCCAAGCGGGGCGGTGTGAGGATTTGGGAGTCCCCGGGGATCCCTCTACTTGGGGGGCGTCGCCTTTTCCTTGGCGGTGAGAGGCCGGATCCTGAGGTTTCGAACGGCGGCGGTGGTTTGCCAGGTCGAGAGTCCAAAGGGTTTTGAGAGGTCGACTTCGCCGCGGATGCCAATCTTGCGGCCCTTGAGTTTCTGTTCGAGGATTTCCTTGCCGTCGATCCAGGCGGTGACCCGCTCTCGGGTGACTCTGAGTCGCACCCGGTACCAGCGTCCGTTCTGAAACTCCTTGTAGCCGGTGGTATCGTTTTCGCTGGCGTCGAATCCATCGATACTCGAGAGACCGCAGACCCCTCCGCCCCAGCCGCCCAGGATCAGGCTGCAGGGATCCTTGCCGATCCGAAACGTCATCCCGCAGAAGAAGTCGTGCCCCTCGACTCTCATGGCATCCAGGCTGACCTCGTAGTCGAAGTCCGGCGGTGGCTGTCGTCGGTTCCAGGTGATCCCGGTCATGTCGGCACCGGTTTCGAGGATCAGTTGTCCGTTGCGGACCACCACTTCGGCCTCGCCCCCGAACTTGGTTTTCTTCCATCCCGCCAGGCTCTTGCCGTCGAATACGAGTTGTCCGGGCAGCTTGTAGGGCAAAGCGGCCTGACGCCGGTTGTCGGAGGTCAGTTCGGTCACGGTGTCGATGATCTTCTTCTCGAGTCCGGCTCGCCACTTGGACGGTTTCTGGTAGTAGATCATCGAGGTGTCGCCCTCGTAGCCACCCTCCTTGAGCACGCGTTCCGAGGCGATGTAGGCCATGACGTCGTTGGCGTATCCGGTGACCCAGACCGATCGGTCGGCTCCGGTGTGGCCGAGTTCCTTTTTGAGTCTCACGGCGTAGTCGACGACCACTTCGCCCCCCAGCGCGACCCAGGTCAGTTTCGAACCGATCTGCCACGACTGGATCGGGTAGCGGTATGTCGGCAGCAGTCGCCCGTAAATCTCGTACTGCTTCAGCAGGTTTCCGGCCCAGGCCTTGTTGTAGCGGTTGCCGGTCTTGCTGACTTCCAGCAGAGCCTCCTTCTTGGGCAGGTTGTCGAAGGCGAGTTCGATGTTTTCAAACCGCGTGGCGATGCGTCCGGTGACCGGCGTGGTGCGGCGGTCGAGGACCTGGTCGACGGCGACACCGAGCATGCGGCCGTACTTGACGGCGAGTTCTTCTCGACGCCTGGGCAGCGGGTTCTGGTCGGCGCCGCACCCGGCAAAGAACAGAGCGGTGATGCCGGGGTGTCGGCCTTCGAGATAGAGCTGAGCAAATCCGGCGTAGTCGCCACTCCACTTGTAGTAGCTCATCACCGTGTTGTGGCAGGCGTAGCCGAAGATGACGGCCCGCAGTGTGCTTCCATCGGGGGAACCGATCCGCAGCACCGGGACGTCGTGGTCGTAGGGACCGATCCCCTTGGGGGTGCGGCGGTTGGCGGCGAAGTGGCAGCGGCCGTTGCCGAACGAGACGGCTGCGGGCTTGAGGTCCTTGACGGCCGAAGAGATCAGGGCGACCAGCTTGGCATCGAGGATTTTCTGGTACGAGCGAACCTGCTTCCAGTCGGGTTCTTTCATGTCGAGCATGTAGCTGAGCATTTCGTCGAGTGCTGGGCCGCAGTGCGTGTGCGAGCAGGTGAACATCACCTCGGATCGTCCGAGTCCGTGCTTGCGAGTGATCTCGGCCATCACCGCTTCGACCATCTTGATCGGGACGGTGATCAGGTCGGTGGAGACAAAGACGGCGGTCTTGCCGGTGGGATCCTTGATGGCGACGGCCTTGGCCCACAGGTCATGCACCTTGTCCTCGGCCGGCTTCGATCGACCTCCGTAGCCGGACATCCACATGGGCTTCTCCGGCGTGATCACCGTGCGTGCGACTCCGGCCTGCCAACTGGCCTGGGTCGGGGCCGGGGCGACGGCTTCGGCGGCGGGCAGAGCCGGACCGAGGCACAGCAGCAGTGCCAGCGTGGTGAGTGCGACGTGGAGACGGGTTGTGACTTGCATGAGTGGGTGTCCTGGGTGGGTCCCGCTGTGACCGGCGCGATCATTGTAACCGGCGCGGCCGACGATGTCGCAGGCGGGTTCGCCCCGGCAGGGGGTTGTCCCTCCGCAAGGAACTCAACCAGAATGACGGGATGGACGGCCAGCAACCCAGCTCCAGCGCGACGCTCGCAGAGTCTCAGGTGCCGCAGTCGGTGCGGATTGTGGTCGTGATGCCCGCCTACAACGCGGCCAGCACGCTCGAGCGAACCGTCGCCGATTTGCCGGGTGAGGGGATCGAGGAGGTGATCCTGGTCGACGATCACAGCACCGACGACACGGTCGAGATCGCCACCAGGTTGGGGCTGACCGTGATCACTCACGAGAGCAACCTCGGCTATGGAGCCAACCAGAAGACCTGCTATCGGCGGGCCCTGGAATCTGAGGCCGAGGTGGTTGTGATGATCCACCCCGACTACCAGTACGACGCCCGCCTGCTGAGCGTGGCGACGGAAGTCCTGCGACTGGGTGTGTGTGATTGTGTGCTGGGGTCACGGATCCGGACCCGACGCGAGGCGTTGGCCGGGGGGATGCCGCGGTGGAAGTACCTGGCCAACCGGGTGTTGACGACGATCGAAAACGTGGCGTTGGGCCAGAACCTCGGCGACTTCCACAGCGGGTTCCGGGCCTACCGTCGCGAGGTGCTGGAGACGATTCCGTTTGAGGAGAACTCCGACGACTTCGTCTTCGACAGCCAGTTCCTGGCCCAGGCGGTGCACTTCGGGTTCAAGCTGGGAGACATCCCGGTGCCGGTGCGGTATTTCGACGAAGCTTCGAGCATCAACCTGTGGCGGAGCATCCGTTACGGGACCGCGACACTTTGGGTGTTGGCGAAATTCTGGCTGCACCGGCTGGGGATCCGGTCGAAGCTGTTCGGAGCCTAGACCAGGCCAGGCAGGCTCGCCTCGTCGATTTCTACTCCCAGTCCCGGTCGATCCGACAGCGTGACCGTGCCATCGATGATCGGCGGTTGGCCTCCGACCCAGGTCATCCACGGCCGCCCCGATTCGGGCAGCGGGTCGGGGTCGAGCCCGGCCAGGGCGTGCAGGGCCCAGAGTTCCGAGCCACGGTGCGGGCAGACTCGGATGCCGGTGCCCCGGGCCATCCGGTAGATCTTGACCAGTTCGGTCAACCCGCCGCACCAGCAGACATCCGGTTGCAGCACCTGGTGCAGTCGTTCATCGATCAGCCGCTGAAACGCTCGAGCCGTGTACTCGTGTTCACCTCCAGCGATCGGGATCGCCGATTCGGTGGCCAGCGTGCGGTAGCCTTCGATGTCGAAGAGCGGCAGGGGCTCCTCGATCCACTCGACCCCCAGCCCCTCGAGACCCTCGGCGACCTCGAGCGTGGTCTTCAGGTCCCATTTCATCCAGGCGTCGACCATCAGTGGCACACCGGGCCCGACCAGTTGGCGGGCCTCGCGGACGTTTTCGATCACCTTGGTCACCCGGTCGGGACCGGCGTTGCGTTCGACGTGCAGCTTGAAGGCCCGGTGGCCCTCAGCGTGGGCCTGGGCCAGTTCCTCCCAGACGGTGATGTAGGTCGGCAGCGGTTGCCCGATGCGTGGCTGGGAGTCCTCGGCCAGCAATTGTGCGACCGGAACCCCGGCCTCCTTGCCGCGGATGTCCCACAGTGCGAGATCGATGCCGCTCTGGGCCATGACGGCGATCCCGGCCTGGCCATAGGGGAGCATCAGGTCAAAGAGGTCGTCCCAGATCTCCTCGACCGGGCTGGGGTCTCGACCGATCAGCACCGACCTGAGTTCGGCCTGGATCACGTGGATCCCCGCGGCCCCTCCGCCGCCGACCCCGTAGCCGGTCAACCCGGTGTCGGTATCGATGGCGACGAGGATCTGGCCGATCGTGGTCCGCCAGTCATCCGGCGACGACTCGGCGATCGGCTGGCAGGCCCGGACATCGGTGATCTTCATCGTGCAAACCTGTGCCAGTAGCCCGTCGAAGAACTTGGAGTGTGGGGTCAGGCCCCGCTACGGGCGGCGTCTGACCTCTGAGCTCTTCGTTGTTCAATTGATTGCTAGTCGTTGCCCTTGGCATTGGGCGGTGTCTTTCTGGGTGAAGCCAGCACCGATTCGGCGTAGGCCAGGTGACCGGTTTTGCCGTGGTAGTACTGGAAGATGACCTGGGGCCGGGGGTAGGCGATCCAGCGGGTCCCGTCGGGTTTGATCGGGTTGTTGTAGACGTTGTTGAGCTGGACGACGCAGAAGTAGGGGTGCCTGAGATTGAAGCGGGGGATATCGGCGCGGAAGTGGCTGCTCCAGCGGATGTCCACCGCGCGGGGTCCGTACTGAAACCTGCCGTTGGCGGGCCGATCACCCTCGTCGCTGACCCAGTGGTTGTTGGAGTTGTGGGGTCCGGAGGCGAATTCCCAGACATTGTCGGTGATCTTGCAGACGAACGAGTTGTGCAGGTCACCGGTGAGTACGAAGACCGGTTTGTCGAGCTTGTCCCAGGCGTTGATCAGTTTTTCTCGTTCGTCATAGAACACCGTCCAGGCATCATCCTTGTTGGTAGCCCGCACCTTGCCTCCTCCGACGTGCGGCACCATGAAGTTGACGCTGGAGATGACGAAGATGAAGTCGGCATCGCTGTTGCGGACCCCTTCGAGCAACCAGTCTCGCTGGATCGGCCCCAGCATCGAGAGTCCCTTTTTGGCCGGGTCGCGGGTGTCGTGCATCTGCCGTTGCCCGCGGGTATCGGTGAAGAACAGGTCACAGTTGGACACGCGGATTCGGTAGTACGAACGTCTGCCGATCGAGTACGAGACGGTCTCGTCGAGCTCGGTCTCGGGAAAGACCTTGATGCGGTGCTTGCCGAGCACCTTGACGATGCGATAGACGCCGGCATTGGGAGTGCCGCCGACTCCATCAAGGGAGTTGTCGTTGATCCCGTCGGTCGCGGTCCCCCAGTGAATGTGCAGGTTGTTGACCTGCTTGAGATCGAGCTTGGTGAAATCGGCCGACTCGTCTTCGATCACGCTCTTTCCACGGCGGACCTTGCCGCGTCCGAAGTGAACCGACTGAGGAAACCCGGTCGGGTTGCTCCAGCCGAGGTAGTCGTACCAGGCCCGCACTCCGACATCTCGGAACACCGCCCGGCGATCTCTGAGTCCCGGCGACCCGGCGCCCCAGACGTCGTTGAGGATTTCGTGGTCGTCGTAGGTAAAGAAGCTGGGCACGTGGCGGTGCCAGGTCCTCAGGTGCTGGCCCTGTTCGAGGAACTGCTTGTAGTTCTGCCAGACTCCGACGATCGAGGGAGCGATGCGGACCACGTCGGGAGCGTCCTGGTCGGCGATGTCGACCTGTTTCAGCCACTGGCCGGGCTGGAACTCTCGCCTCGATTCATAAAGCCAGTCGCCGTTGAGGATGGCGAAGTTGACTCGATCCTTGACCTGCCTGAGCATCGTGGCGAATGTCGGCAGTCCCGGCCCGTTGCTGTGGCCGGGATTCTGGTTGTTGCCGCAGGCGAATTCGAAGCTGAAGTTGAACAGTCCCCGCGGGTTGAGCTTGGCGTCGACCATCTGTTTCGAGTCGGGCATCGTGCGGAACGAGCCCCGCTTGCCGGTCAGCCCGGTCTGTTCTGGGATGAACAGCTGGTAGTAGTACCTGGTGTTGGCCTCGAGGCCGGTGATGTGCACCCAGCCTGTGTTGTCTCGATCGAGCCGGGTGGCGACGGGTTGGGTTTTCTGATCGAGCCGGCCCGGTGCGGTGCCGTAGCGAACGGCGAAGTGCCCGGTCCGAAGCGTGCGGGCCCAGATGCCGATGCCGTGGGCGCTGAGTCGTCCGAGGATGGGGCCGTGGGTGACGTGGTTGTACCTGTTGCCCGCGGCCGGGGCCGGTGACGACAAGACGGCGGCCAGGCCGATGATCGAGAGGGTTCGAAGAAGCGTCATGACGAGGTGATCCTGGGAAGTCGTCGGTTGAGATCAGTCAAAGTAGCCGCAGATCTTCAGGTGTTCGACGCTGTCGACGATCCGTTGGTGAGTGTCCTCGAGAGTCAGTTCCCCCTCGCCCTCGATCCCCTCGATCTCGAGACTGTAGGGTCCTTCGAACCCACAGACTTCAGTCAGTTCCAACACTCTCACGAAGTCGACTGCTCCGCCGCGACCCAGAGCGGGGAAGTACCAGTCGTGGAACTCGCCGTGTGAGTCCTTGAGGTGCATGTGGGAGACCCAGGGGCAGACCTTGGCCAGGGCGATCTCGCCGTTGATCGGCTGGTTGTAGTAGAGGATGTTGGCGGTGTCGAAGTTGATCTTGAGTCGCGGGTGTTCGAGTTCGTGCATCACGTCGATCATCCCACCGTGGTCCTGGCAGATGCCGGGGTGGGTTTCGAAGCAGTAGGTCAGTCCGAGTGTCTCGGCGTGGTCGCCGATTTGCCGGAGGTGCTGGTAGAGCGACTGCAGGTCTGGGTCACTGTCGGCCTCACCGGCTCCGCCGACGACCAGGCTGACTCCGAGGTCGGCGGCGATGTCGAGTTTTCTGAGCGTGACGGCCAGCACATTGGGGTCCAGCGGGTTTCCGCTGGTGACGTTGCAACTGGAGAGTCTGACGTCGTGTTCGGCGAGTCGTGCGGCGATGTCGGCGAGTTGGCTGGTGGTGGCCTGGTCGGTCAGCAGCGGCTCGTCGCCGAAGATCGAATCCGAGCCGTTGGTGCGGATCGGCAGTTCGATCCACTCGATCCCCGCATCACGGACCATCGCGATGGCGGCCAGGGCGCCGAAGCGTCCGTAGCTGTTGGTCAGGCACGAGACGACCCGGTTCACTTGGTGGCCCGGCCGACTTCGAGGCACTTCAGCGTACGGCTGTTGTGGACGTAGAGCCGTCCCTGGGCCAGGGCGGGCAGGGCCCGGACGGTTCCGGTGAGCACCTTGG
>CAUZJR010000248.1:0-8085 GCA_963580005.1 Planctomycetota bacterium | reverse complement strand
AGCGTCGGCATGCAGTTTAAGCTGTTACCGGGCGGGACATTCAAGATGGGTGAGGGCACTGAGGTCCATCCAGTGATGTTGACGACGCCGTTCGAGCTTGGCGTTTATGAGGTGACGCAGGAGCAGTATCAGAAGGTGATGGGCACGAATCCGAGCTCTTTCAACGGGCCGCAGAATCCCGTCGAAGAAGTGAGTTGGGTTGACGCAGTGGGGTTTTGCCGGAAGCTGTCAGCTCTGCCAGCCGAGAAGGCAGCAGCCTACGAGTACCGTCTTCCGACGGAGGCTGAGTGGGAATACGCATGCCGCGCGGGGACAACGACGTCGTACGGTTTTGGTGATTCAGCAAGTCAGTTGAGCGAGTATGGTTGGTTCGATGACAATTCGGGTTCAAAGACACACCCGGTTGGCGAGAAGAAACCGAATGCCTGGGGACTGCATGACATGCATGGCAATGTCTGGGAGTGGTGTCAGGATGGGTACGGCGCGTATCCGAGCGGTACGGCGACGGATCCAACCGGCGAGTCGTCGGGCACGCTCCGGGTGGTCCGGGGCGGCGGCTGGTACGGCGACGCCAGGTTCTGCCGTTCGGCGGACCGCGACGGGGACGCGCCTGGGCTCCGGACCAGCTACAAAGGCTTTCGTGTGCTCCGTAGTTCCATCAAGTAGGCCGCCGGAGGCGGTAGCGTAGTCCCGCCGGGAGCGAGCGGAGCCGCGACCAGAGGTGGCGGAGTGAGCGGCAGCGGTGACAAGACGCTGAAGGTCTGGGACTTCTCGTCGCTGGACAATCCCAAGTAGCCCACCGCGCCCACCGCCCCCACGATAACCGGCGTCACGCCGCGAGCGAGGGGCGGGGGCGTGGTTCGGATCTGGCGGTTACCGCCCCTGAGTTGAACGCCGGGGCTGGGGTGGGGAGACTCGGGGTGGCGTGTCCTTCCCGGAAGATCTAAGCGGTAGGCCGAAATCGCGTCACCGCGAAGACCGGCTAAGTAAGGGACTCCACGCAAAAGACCCCCGGGGGTCGGTTCGGTTTCTGGGCGAATGGGGCCCCAGAGTGTAGGCCACTGGTTGGCTCACTCGGCTGCCCTGAGCATCGCGAGGATCGCCTCGCGGATCGCCGGCGGCAGGGTGTCCCAGACTTCGATCACCTGGACCAGTTCGGGGTCGATTCGGGCGTTTTCGCGGTCAACTGCACCGGATTTCGCACCGCCTGTCCTTGAAACTTGCACACGTCTCGGGGAATCCTCTGATTGTTCGAGTCCTTGCGGGGGCACTCCGGTCACTGGCACCACGTCGCACTCGGCAGCAGCCCCCGGCCGAGAGGAACCCCAACGGGGTTTCAGCGCAAAGCCCAGTGTCAGACCGCCGTCAGGCGGGCGCCACGCTGGGTTGGCCGGTTGCACACGATGTGCCAAACCCCACCGGGATTTCACACATCGAGAGGCTCGGATGTGGAACCCCGCTGGGGTTCGCCGGGAGGGGGTTGCTTACCCTACCCAGTGTAGCCCGCCTGGCGGCGGGCTACACTGGGCTTTGGGATGGAACCGCTTCGCGGTTGATCGGGAAGGAGTTCTCCGGGGTCCCTTTCGAGGATCAGCGAGTACCACCGGTCTTTGACGGCTTTTTCTTGACGGTGATCGGCACACCCTCCACCCGCCAGCCGCCGCGGCGGACAATGTCGGTGACCAGGATCGTGTCGGGGCCGATCAGGGCCATGTCCTGCATGCTGGCGTGCTGCACCCGATCGCCAAGATCGTAATGCACGTGTTCGTCGCTCCAGAACCCCCCGTTGCCGTCGGGGCTGAAGATGACACTGCCGTCGGGGCGACACCGCAGAACCGCCAGCACTCCCTGGCTGGTCACCAGGGCTCGAGGATAAATGCCGGGGATGATTCGCTCGCCCACATGAATCCGTTGCGGTTCACTCCAACTGACACCGTTGTCGGCCGACCAGGCGACCAGCAGGGGCTGGTCCAGGTTCCGGCGTCCGTGTGGATCGATGTAGCCGTGGATCCCGGTCCGCATGAAAGCCGCCAGCAGGCCGTTGGGCAGACGGATCAGGTCGCTCTCGTTCTGGCCCTCGAAGCCCAGCTGCGGGTTGTAGCTGACCGTCGAGAGATACTGCCAGCTCCGGCCCCGGTCCTTGGACTGCACCAGGATGACACGAGTCTTGATCCAGGGGTTGCCCATCTCGTATCCCACCGGCGAATCCTCTCGCACCCGGTCGCCGTTCATCCGTCCGTACATTGTGATCAGCAGGCGGCCGTCGTCGAGTTCCACCAAGCCCCGGACTGGCCAGAAGAACTCCGCCAGCGGTACGTGGATGCTGGCCGTCTCAGTTTTCACGGTCTTCCAGTTGTCACCGGATGTCTTCACCTTGAGGGTCGATTTCCCCGACAGCGGGTCGGCGAACCTCACCACGCTGCCCCCGGAATCGACGCTGGGCACCGAGATCACCGTGCCGTCCTTCAACTGACAGAACGCTTCGCCCAGCTGGGAACAGGGGTGCCAGGTCTTGCCACGGTCGGTTGACCGCTTGTTGTTGAGGATCCAGGTTCCGTTGCCGGTGACCATGAAGAAGGCGGCATTGGTGGGGATCGTTCCCATGTCGATCCGCTTGCCGATGGTGATTTCCAGTTCCGGGTAGTGCGGACCGGATCCGCCGGCGGCCGCCAGGGCTGGTTTCTCGAGGTCACCGGGACGCGATGTTCCCTGGTCGGCGTCACACGCCACGCGGAAGCCGGTCGACAACAGCGGCATCGTGTTTGGGCCCTCGTAGAAATTGCCCCAGGCGTCGATGCCCGTCCATCGTTGAGGACAGTTGAAGGCGCTGCCCATGGCGGAGTACCGGCCGGCGTCAGTGCAGAATTGCCAGACATTGCCGTGCATGTCGTAGAACCCCCAGGGATTGGGGGGATAGGATCCGACCGGTGTCGGATGTCCGATCAGTGACAGGCCGAAGTTCATCTTGCGGACGTCAGGCCGCGGACCCCACCAGAACCGCGTGCTGGTCCCGGCCCGGTTGGCGAACTCGAACTCGCGGATCGTCGGGGGCCGGTAACGACGGCCGTCGCGGGTCGAGAGCCACTTGCAAAACGCCTCGATGTCCTTGTCGTTGACCCCGGTGACCGGCACCTGGTCTGCCTGGAACTTCTCGAGGTTCCAGGTCTCCCCGTTGCTGGGACGCCAGTAGAAGTTGACCAGCCTGCCCCACGGTTCCCGGTGACCGGTGGCTTTGACGAATTGTCGATACAGCCGGTTGGTGATGGGGAATTCGCTGAGCCAGTAGTCTTTCAGGGAAACCGCCGCCGTGACCCTGGGGCGATTCAGGGCAAATGCGGCTGTGGGGCGCTTGCCGTTCTTCAGTGGCAGATAGAACTCTTTGGCGCTGGGAGTCCAGGGGTCGAATCGCTTGCCCGTGACCGAGATCATCCTGATCCCTGTCGAGTTGACGAATGTCCTGCGGACAGCAGCGTGCGTCTCGGGGGGGCACGAGACGTCCAGGGCACAGATCACCAGTGGCAGAAACCACGCGGCGGTCATTGGCAACGAGCGAGGCATGAGGATGTCCTGTCGGTCGTGGGAGTGGCGGGTCACCGAAGTCAATATGCCCTCGCGGACTGGGGCGATGAACCGCTTCGCGATTGATCGGGAAGAACGTCAGCGGTCAGTCACTCTTGGGAACTTCCCATCCGACGCTTTCGAGATGAGCCAGGGCAGACGCATTTTCGGCGTCCACCTCGGACTCTTCCCGGTAGTTCTTGTATTCGGTCTCCAGTGTCACGTTGCCACGGTAGTCGTGCTTGTCCAGGGTTCGCCCGAGCAGACCGAAGTCCACCTCGCCTTTGCCCGGTGTGGCTTCGAGCAGGAAGTCGCCCCCGGGTGAGTCCTTGCCCGCCGCGTCACGCAGATGCACATTCCACAGGCGATCCCCCAGGAAACTCACGTACTCGTCTACGTCGTACCCGCTCGTGTGCCAGTGGGTCGCATCCAGCACCACGCCCACGTTGTCGGATTTCACAAGAGACAGCATCTGTCGGGACCGGTCGACGTCGTAATAGAGCTGCCACACGTGGGGCATCTCCAGGACCACCCGGATGCCCCGTCTTCGGGCGTGCTCGGCGACCTCGTCGATCACCGCTGCGGCCGCCTGCAACTCCCCATCAGGGTCCTGCATCTGCGCCCGGCGGCCGACGTTGAGACAGACCATCGGCACGCCGACGACCGACAGGTTGTCGAGATGTACGCGTGCCTGGGCCTTGTACGCCTCGGCCTGCCGTGGCTCGTGCAACTTGTAGAACACGATGTTTTCCTTGGCCTCCCGCACGTCCTCTCGCTCCGCAGCCGACTGCCTGGGCGCGGCCACCTTCTCGTAGCCGAGCCCCTCCTGGTAGATCGTGACCAGCGCACAGTTGGCGGCGATCGCGGCGAGCCCGTTCCGCTTCAGGAGCTCTCGAACCGCGACCGGATCGACCGTCCGGGAGCTGTGAGCCGAGAAGTGCTTCGTGTGAGTGAGCATGTCCGCGATCTCGACCCGGTCGAATCCGTAGCGGGCAATGTGCTCGAGGGCCGTCTGAAGCGAAGAGAGGGCGAAGGTCAACGTGGAGCAGGCGGTGACGCGGGGCATGGTGGTGTTTCTGCGTCCATCGTGTTGGATGTGCGACGTCTCGTGCCCATCTTGACTGAAGTGGTATCATCAGGGGAAACCTGGTTCCACATTGTGCACTCACCGCTCGCCGCCAATGCGAAGCACGGTCGTCGGTTGGAAGTCGGTGTGGCAGTATTCCACCAGATCGTGAAACATGATGGTGGCGACCGGGTCGGCCTGCAAATTGCTCAGCAGGTCCAGCGTCGTGATCACCAGCCGTCCGTCCTTGTATCGGAACTGAGCAACCAGTCCGTTCAATTCCCCCACCACCGCGCCCCCGGGTGACTTGATGCGGGACCGCAGCCACTCCGAGTAGCCGCCGATCAGCAGATCATCTCTGCTGTCCGGACTCAGACCGCCGATGGCCTGGAACGGCTCCAGGACCCTGTGAAACGTCCAGCCCAGCGGATTCTCGAAGACCAGGTCCTTGAACAGTCCAGACGCCGGATTGACATAAGCCGATCCTTGGCGGCCATCGCCCAAGCCGTAGCCGGGGGTGCCGACGGTCAGTCCTGATGATCCCGGAAGCTGGTTGCTGCGAGTCACAAACAACAGTGCGGTACCACCCTCGGCCACGTGCAGCCGGACCGCGTCGGAGAACTCGGACGCCAGCGTAACACGCACTCTGGGATCAACACCGTTGTGCACACGGTGACCGGCAAGCATCTTAATGTTGCTCCCGATGATCTCGGGCAAGTAAATGTCGGCCAGTGTCTGTCGCGAGTTGTTCTTCTCGATAAACAGCCGCACCCCATCGCCACCGGCCTGCATCAGGGTCGACTGAAACTCGATTTCCACGTGACCGTTGATGGGACTGAGCCAACTGTGGATGGCCATGTAGAGTTCCGAACCGATGTTCACGGGGTTCCAGACGACCTTGCCCGCAGGCACTTCGACACCGCCGGGACCGGAGATCCCGATGATGCCTTTCGTGTCGTTCTTCCAGGTGAATGGTCCACGGTCCCTGGCAACCGTCCAGAATTGCGGTGGTCCGTCGCCGATGTTCCACACGCGGTCAAAAAATCCGTTGCGTGTCAGCAGCTTGTATTTTCCATCTCGTTCGGTCGGGTCTTTCGGCTTCTCGATCCAACGTCTTGACCAACGGGAGGTCTCACCATTCTGCTTCGGGTCCGTGGACCAGTCTCTCGCGACATCCCAGACTCGAGCCGGATCGTTCGACTGGGTGATGCGAGCATGCAGGGTCAACGTGTCACCACCACCGTTGCTGCGTGGATCAACCAGGAAGTTGATCCGGTCGTCGATAGAGACCGGGACCTTCTTGAGCCGAACCAACCCGGTCGAATCGGGCCAGCCGTGTGATGTCCACGGCGAACGGCAACTGACCGCCCTCGTGTTCTCCGGCAAGCTGGCCGTTGACCCAGACCCTGGCGTAATAGTTGGCCCCGCAGAAGACGACCGCGATGCGGCGGTTCCGGAAACGAGCGTCCAGTCGGAACTCGCGCTCGTACCACGCGGTACCCACCGTGGAGTTGAGATCCTCGAACACCGCTTGCCAACTGCCCGGCACCTGGCAGATACGATCCCGCACGCCGGTGCGAAACCAGCCCTTCGTTTCACCGGTGTCGCCTGCGTCAAATCTGAAACGCCACTGCCCGTCCAGGCTTTGCCGAACGCGGCTCTTGAGCACACTGAAATAGGGACTTGGCGGTTCAGGGGCAGCAACCGTGACATCCGCATTTGCCGCACGGTTCGGCTGCTGGCCAGAACTGTCGGCGGAGCACAAGATGACCGACAACACTGCAACAACATGGACTCGCCACATACTCAACTCCTCTTTCCGAGCTCATTCGATCGAATCTCGGCCGCAGACTACCCTGCAGTCATGGCGGAAAAGGACGCTTCCTCGCATCGTGTTCAGATCGCTTTGGGGCATGAATATCGAACCCACGACGAGAAGGCCCTCCAACTACGATACGGGTGACCTTATCCCGTGAAATTGTACCAGCGGATGTGAAAGACTTCTGCCGGGGTTTTCTTCGTGCGCCAGCTCAAACCGGTCGTCGAAATTGTCATCCATTCAAAGAACGGGATCCGTACAGACAACTCCCGGGAGCTCGTCAAAGCACCCGCCAAGAGGCCAACTCCAGGGCTTCAAGCCAGGCATGCGGCGACCTCCTGGCCGCACACTGCGTCAGCAACTACCAGGGATCCGGGCCAGCAGCGGAAGTGGTGATGACCCCAGCTGCGCTCTTGCTCGAAGTGACCTTACCCCCACCCGTTGTACCAGTGGAAATGAGAGGATCACCCGGATCTGACTGATCCGGAAAGGAGATTCTCAAGATGTCCAGAAGACGTCACAGCGTGGACCAGATCATCGGCAAGCTGCGTCAGGCCGATGTGGAACTGGGCCAGGGCAAGACCGTCGAGGAGGCCTGCCGGGCCCTGGAGATCACCGTGCAGACCTACTACCGCTGGCGTCAGAAGTACGGCGGCATGCAGCCGGCGATGGCCAAGCAGTTGAAGGCGTTGCAGAAGGAGAACTCTCGCCTGAAGAAGGTGGTTGTCGACCAGGTCCTGGATATGGAGATCCTTCGCGAGGCCGCCCAGGGAAACTGGTAGGCCCCAGGCGAATTGCGGCGGTCACGGAAGTTCGTCGTCGTTTGGGGCCGGATCGTGTGTCGGAACGTCGTGTATGCCGGGTTCTGGAGCAACCTCGCAGTTCGTACCGTCACCGTCGTCACTCGCGAAAGGGCGAAGCGAGGAACCGGCGGCTTCTGCTGGAGATGCGTCGGATCAGTCGAGCGAATCCCCGTTACGGAGTTCCTCGGATCTCCAGAGAGTTGAAGGCCGAAGGTTGGCGAGTGAACTCGAAGCGGGTTCACCGTTTGTGGAAACAGGAAAGCATGCAAGTCCCGAGAAAACAGCACAGAAAGCGTCGCCTGTCACTCGGTGGCAGCCAGAACAGCTGCGTACGTCACCGGGCGATGCACCGGAACCACGTCTGGAGCTACGACTTCGTTGCCGAGCGGACCGAGGATGGTCGCGGGTTGCGGATGCTGGTGGTGATCGACGAATTCACCCGTGAATGCCTGGCGATCGAGGTGGGTCGAAGATTCACGTCGGATGATGTGATCGGTGTGCTGCAGTATCTGTTCGCGATTCGCGGTGTTCCCGCGCACATACGTAGCGACAACGGGCCGGAGTTTGTCGCGAAGGGTATCCGCCGTTGGCTGGTCCAGGCTGGCGTCACCACGCTGTTCATTGCCAAGAGCAGTCCTTGGGAGAATGGCTACGTGGAGTCATTCAACGGGAAGTTCCGTGACGAGTTGCTCAACGGGGAACTGTTCCTCGGGCTGGCGGACGCTCGCTGGGTGATCGACCGTTGGCGTCTTGACTACAATCACCGGCGACCGCATAGTGCTATCGGCTACCAAACCCCGGCCGCATTCGCGGCCAGCTGTGTTCTGGAGGATTCCGCT
>CAUZJR010000247.1:0-8087 GCA_963580005.1 Planctomycetota bacterium | reverse complement strand
GAGCCCGTCTCGGCTCCAGATCTCACCGGCGAGGAACTCGGTCACGTACCCGCTGAATTCGGGGCTGATCGCGTCCCAGTGTGCGATGGTCTCTGCGGCCGTCTCCTCGCCCAGCATCTCCTCAACGAGCCGTCGGCCTCGAGCCTGCCGTTGTTCGAGGCTGTTTTCGGCGGGGTCATGATTTTCGGGCATGGATGCTCTCTTGTGAAGGTGCGTCGCCGGGTTCTCAGACCCTGTACCCGGCATTGACGTCGAGTGTCTGTCCGGTGATGCTCGCGGCTCGCTCAGAGGCAAGGAATGCGACCATTTCGGCGATGTGTTCGGCGGGGATCAGTCGGCCCAGCAGTGTTTCGCCGTGGAGTTGGTCTCGAACCTCGTCGGCTGGAATCCCGGTAGCCTGGGCCTTGGCCTCGATGATCGCGTCCATCCGCGGTCCGTCGATCGGTCCGGGGCAGACGGCGTTGACCAGGATCCCGTCGCCGGAGACTTCGACAGCCAGCGTCTTGGTCAGCCCGATCACGGCCCATTTCGATGCGGCGTAGGGGCTGCGGAGTGGAAACCCGATCTGTCCGGCAGCCGAGGCGATATTGATGATGCGTCCGGATCGCTGGGCCAGCAGGGTGGGCAGGACGGCTCGGGAGGCGAGGAAGACGCCGGTGACGTTGACGTCCATCACGGCCTCCCATTCGGATCTCGCGACGTCCTGGAGCGCGGCGGTGGGTCCGATGACCCCGGCGTTGTTGACCAGGATGTCGAGACGTCCGAACCGGTCGAGGGTGGCGGTGACCATCTCCGCGAGGTCGTCTTCTGATGTGACATCGGTTGAGGTTCCGAGCACCTGGTGCCCGGCCGCCTCGAGTTCGGCCATCACCTCGGCCCGTTCGTCGTCTTCGGGGGTGGCCACGACGACAGCCGCTCCGTCGCGTGCCAGGGCCCGTGCGCAGGCCAGGCCGATACCTCGCCCGGCTCCGGTGACGACTGCGACCTGGTCGGTGAGTGACATGCGAGCATCATACCTGCGGAGGGCTGCGTTGGCTTGTCGCCCGAGGGGGCCTACAATCCGCCGGTCGGCAGAATGTGCTGTTTGTTCCCCACGGAGCCTCGCATGGCACTCTTCGGACGAAAGAAGCGGCTGGTGGATTGGGCCAGCTGCGCCGGGTGAGCCGGCAAGTTGCCCCAGGAGGGGACCGCGCAGGTCGTGCGTGGACTGCCGAAATTCGATGACCCGGACCTGATCGTCGGGGCCGAGGACTTCAGCGACGCGGGAGTCTATCGACTGCGCGACGATTTGCTGATCCTGCAGTCGCTCGACTTCTTTCCTCCGCTGGTTGACGACCCGTTCCTGTTCGGCCAGATCGCAGCCGCCAACAGTCTCAGTGATATCTATGCCATGGGCGGGACGCCGCGGACGGCGCTCAATATCGTCGGCTTCCCCGACGACAGGCTGGACCTGTCGATCCTGGGCGAGATCCTGGCCGGTGGTGCCGAGCGGGTGCTGGAGGCCGGGGCGGTGATCGCCGGAGGCCACACGGTGCGGGATACCGAGATCAAGTACGGCCTGAGCGTGACGGGGGTGGCCACGCCCGAGGAATTGATGACCAACGGCGGGGCCCGACCCGGAGACGCGTTGGTGCTGACCAAGCCATTGGGGACGGGGTTCGTGACCACGGCGTTCAAGAAGAATCGTTGCCCGCAGGGGGTGCTCGAGACAGCCGCGGCCAGCATGGCGATGCTCAACGCCGGTGCCAGCCAATCAGCCAAAGCGGTCCTGGCAACCGGCTCGACCGACATCACCGGTTTCGGGCTGGCCGGGCATGCCGGCGAGATGGCTCAATCGAGCGGCGTGACGCTGACGATCGAGACGTCGAAATTGCCCGTGTTGCCCGGTGCCGCCGAACTGGCCGCCTCGGGCAACCACACCCGGGCCAGCAAGACCAACCGCGCGGCCGTCGAGTCTTTGATGCGGGTCGGTCAGTCTGCTGATGCGATGGGTCTGGAGATGGTCTTCGACGCACAAACGTCCGGTGGATTGCTGATCAGTGTCGATCCGATCCGGGCCGAGGAGTTGGTCGGGCTGTGCTACGATTCGGGTGCCGAAGCGGCCGCGGTGATCGGTTCGGTCGCCGAGAAGGCGGATGTCTTCCTGGTCTTCACCGGTTAGGCGGTGACGTGCGAGGTCAGCGAATCCAGATCGTGATTCCCGCCAAGGCCGGTCGACGCAGTGGCAACCGCGTGACCGCGGTGCGGTGGCGGAGGTTGCTCGAGTCGCTGGGTCACCGCGTGGCGATTGAGACCGAGTACCGAGGCGGTCGTTGCGATGTGTTGATCGCCCTGCATGCTCATCGGAGTGCTGCGGCGGCGTTGCGGTACCGCCACGAGTGCCCCTCGGGCCGACTGGTCGTGGCACTCAGCGGCACAGATCTCTACCGCGATCTGGATCGATCACCGCGAGGTCACCAGGCGTTGGGTGCTGCCGACCGGATCGTGCTGTTGCAGCGGCATGGTCTGACACGGCTGGATCGCAGTTTGCACAAGCGGTGCCGTGTGATTCACCAATCGGTGGTGGTGCCGAAGCGGTTGCCGGGCAGGGCCAGGCGGAGTTGGCAGGTGGCCGTGGTCGGGCATCTCAGGCCGGTCAAGGACCCGTTCCTTGCGGCTCGAGCGGTCAGAGGCTTGCCTTCGGAGTCGAGGATCCGGGTGGTTCATCTGGGTGGTGCGCTCCAGCAGCGGATGCGTGAGCGGGCCGAGGCCCAGATGCAGCGGCAGCCAGGGCGTTACTGCTGGATGGGCAACCGGCCTCATTGGCAGGTGATGCGTCAATTGGCCCGCAGCCAGGTTCTTGTGCTCTCGAGTCACATGGAGGGGGGGGCCAACGTGGTGGGTGAAGCGATCAGTGTCGGCACGCCGGTGCTCTCGACACGGATCAGCGGTTCGATCGGGCTGTTGGGCGAGGACTATCCGGGCTTCTTCGAGCCGGGTGATGTCGACGGCCTGCGGCGGCTGTTGCTGGACGCAGAGAGCGAAGGCCGATTCTACAAGTCGATTTCGAAGCGGTGCGCCGCCCTGAAGAGCCAGTTCCAACCCAGTCACGAACGTAGGTCCTGGCAGCAGCTCCTCGAGGAACTACTTGGTGGTTTTCAGGGAGGCGAGGAAGGCTAGGAGGTCTGCGACCTGCTGGGCGGTCATGTCCTTGAGCAGGAGCTCGGGCATCAGGCTCTTTCGCTGAGTGACCAGCTCTTCGACCTCGTCGGCCGGGATCACCGTTTGCTCGTTCTTGGCGTTGCGGAGCACGACCTGCTTGTCCGTACGACTCACCAACAGGCCGGTGAACACGCGGCCGGCGGTGGTTTCGACGATATAGGTCAGGTACTTGGGATCGATCTTCCGCGAGGGGTTGAGGATCTGGTCGAGCAATTCGCGGCGGCCATACTTCTTGCCGATCCCGTCCAGATCAGGGCCGACCGACTTGCCGGCTCCGGCCACCTTGTGGCAGTTGCGGCACTGAGTTGCCTGCGATGTGGTGAAGAGTTTGCGTCCGGTGTCGGCATTGCCGGAAAGGGCCAGTAAGGCCGCCGGCCGGATCACTCGCCCGAGTCTCTGCACACGTCGCTCTTCGGGTATGAACCTCTCGAAGAGGTCTCGCGTGGTGATGTCATCATGTGCGACGGCCGAGGCGATGATCTGCTTGCGTGCGGCTGCGGAGAATTTCGAACCGGACCGATCGAGGCGCTGCTGAAGCAGCAGTGCCGTGGCGGTGGAGGCGAGTGAGCGTGCCAGCAGCGGAGGCGGGATGCGGTCTCCGGCGGCTTCGAGTTCAGCGACCCGCGAGGGCGCCACGATCCGCGTGTCCTTCTGGGCATCCGAGAGCACGGCAATCGGTGTGTCGGCGCCGGAGAGGTTGGAGATCCAGTCGCGGACCAGGTCGGCTGCAGCCCGGTCGACGACTTCCGAACCGATGTGTGGCATCCGGCCGCGGCCGAGTTTCGAGACTCGGAGGTACAGCATGCTGCGGAGCGGGTCACCCGGAGCGATGATCCGTGCGTCTCGGATGCCAAACGTGCCCTGGGTGGGTTTGGCATCGAGCATGCGGGTGGCCGCCAGCGAGAGGTCGGCGTGCATGTAGGCCAGCACGGCGCTGCCGGCGTGCAGGCGGTGGCAGTGCGAACAGTTGACGTGCAGAAAACTCCGCGCCCGCCGCTCGGTCGCCTGAGAGGTGTCGTAGGGATCGGCCAGGACTGGGGTCTTGGAACCGGTGAGGGGTCGGTCGAAGAGGCCCAGGCCAGAGAGACTGACGAGTTGGTTGCTGCCCGGTGAGTCGCCGGGGGTGGCTCGATCGAGACCCGCGGCGTTGAACCCCAGTACGTGGCCGCTCCAGGGGTTGTGGCAACGGACGCATTCCACTCGCGAGGCGAAGTGCCAGGTCTGTCGCAGCGAGGTGGCGGGTTTGCCCTGAGCGGCCGGGTCGGGGACCTGGAAGTGGGCGTCGACTCCGGCCGATTCGACCAGGTCGGCATCGGTTCCCTGGTCATTCCAGCGGAACCCGTAGCCTCGCCACGCGTCTCCGTCGTAGTGCATCAACTGGGTTTCCACACGTTTCGGCCCGCTGTCGCTTTTGCTGGCGACGTTCAGCGAGAGTGTCTTGAGGACCACGGTGCCGGCGGGGAACTGCCACTTGCCTGCGGCGGTGATGGCTTGGGTGCCCGGCACAGCGATGGCTCGTTGCGAGGTTGCACCGTCGTGCCAGGGTGCCGCGGCGACGTCGTAGGTGATGACCCCGGGGGCGAGTTGGTGTTTTGCGGTCAAGGCGGTCGAGGCGAACAGGCCGGTCTGGCTGAGCTGCCTGGGAAATCGGCTCGACTGGCCTCGCTTGGGGTTGGGCAGCAGGCGGTGGATCGTGCCGCCGGTGTAGTCCATCAGCAGCAGGTCGTCGGAGGTGTCGTAGCTGAAGCAGATGACTCGCAGCGACGTATCAGCCAGTTCTCGTTGGTCGAGTACCTTCTTGGTCTTGGCGTCCCAGCCGAAGGACCACAGCTTGCCGGTTTCGTAGTCGCCGTAGACGTACTGACCGACCAGCGAGGGCAATCGCTTGCCATAGTAGAACTCGCCGCCGGTGATCGAGGCCGATTCGCTGTGCGGATGATCGACCGTGGGGGGCAGGATCGGCGTGGGGCCTCGCTTGAAGTGCGTGTTGACCGGCTGACGACCCTCGACAATGCTCCAGCCGTAATTGCCGCCCTTCTGGATCCGGTAGATGAACTCCCACAGCTCCCAGCCGACATCGCTGACGAACAGGTCGCCGGACTTCCGGTCGAAGGAGAGTTTCCAGGGATTGCGGAACCCGTAGGCCCAGATTTCCGGCAGCACGTTCTTGGTGTTGATGAACGGGTTGTCCGGCGGCACGCGGTAATTGCGGCCGGGGTCGACTCGGTCGACGTCGATGCGGATCAGTGTCGAGAAGTAGTTGCTGCAGTCCTGGCCATTGTTCGGGGGATCCGGCGGGTTGGGGCCGACCCCATCTCCGGCGGTGATGTAGAGGTACCCGTCGGGGCCGAATCGCATCGCCGCTCCGTTGTGCCCGCCCGAGGGCCAATGGAAGACTTCCTGCCGACTCTTGGGGTCGATCGTCGGCGGATCCATGCTCGAAAAACGGTACCGGCAGACCTTGGTGCCGGTGGCCTGGGGGCCCTGGATGTAGGAGATGAAGCAGGTGCGGTTCTTGAGGAACTTGGGATGGAAGGCAAAGCCGTAGGCGTTTGAGATCGCCGGCTTGTGCTGCTTGAGATCGAGGACCGGATCGAGCGTGGCGACGTCCTGGCGGTCGGGGAACGAGACGATCCGGCCGGCGAGTTCCATGACCAGCAGGCGGTCGGTGCCCGGGATCGGTCTCATCTCGACCGGGTTCTTGAACTTCAGCTTCTCAAACCGGTGCTCGACCAGGAAGGGCGACGGGGGCTCGGGAGTGCCGACGACCTTCGAGGTGGTCCAGCCCACCTTCCGCTGGGGGGGCTTCTTGACTTTCTTCTGGGTCTTGTCCTGTGCGTGCGTCGTGTCAGCGACGAGCAGTGATCCGGCCAGCAGGGCTGCCAGCAGAGAGAATCGTGTCAACGCGGGTCGGGCAGAACTCACTTGAGAGACTCCAGGAAGGCGAGCAGGTCGGCCAGTTGTTGGGCGGTCATGTCCTTGACGAGCAACTCGGGCATCAGGCTCTTGGGTTGAGCAATCAACATCTCCACGTCGTCGCCGGCCACCCGGATCTCCTTGCCCGCAGCGTCGCGGAGCACAACTTCCTTGTCGGATTTCGAAATCAGCAGCCCGGTGTGCACTCGACCCTGGGCGGTTTCGACCAGGTAGGCACGGAACTTGGGGTCGATTTTTTGAGAGGGTTGCAGGATCGATTCGAGCAGTGCTCGGCGGTCGTTCTTCTTGGCGATCCCGTCGAGATCGGGTCCGACCGATTTGCCCTGTTTGGCGACCCGGTGGCAATTGCGGCACTGGAACCCGGCCGCCTTTGTGAACAGCTGGCGTCCCACGCCGGCGTTGCCCGGGATCTTGAGGATCTGTTGGGCCTGGACCGTGCTGCCGAGTCGTTTGACCCGTTTCTCGTACGGCAGGAATCTCTCGAAGAGGTCTCGGACTCGGACATCGGCGTGGCCGGCACCTGCCTTTACGGCCACGCGTGCGGCGGCCTTCGGCAGCGGCGTGGCCGGGTGATCGACGGCGAGTGCCAGTTGCAGGGCCCCGCTGGAGGAGAGGAGCAGTTGGTCGATGGCGGCTGCCTGTGCGGCGGCATCGAGGTCGGGAAATGCGAGTGTGGCGAGTAGGGCGTCGTGCTGTTTGCGGAGCGTGGCGGCCGAGGCGTCTCGGGTGCCCTGGGCAGCGAGCTTGGGGTCGAGCGAGGCGATCCAGTCGTGGACCAGTTGCAGTCCATGGCGGTCGACGACCTGTGAGCCGAAGTGCGGCATGCGGCCCCGGCCGAGCTTGGCCATGCGGTAGAGCAGGACCGAGCGATACGGCCCGGCCGGCGCCATCACTCGTGCGGCGAGCATGCCAAAGGTGCCCTGCGTGGGGCGGGCTCCCAGGAGGTTGGACTGCTTGAGCGAGAACTCGTAACGGATGTCCATCGCCGCTGTCCCGCCTCCTCCCCGACGATGACACGTCGCGCAGTTGGCGTGCAGGTAGGCTCGGGCCCGCTGTGCCAGCGGCAGTTTCGAGTCGGCCGGGTCGGGCATCGCTGTGGGCAGCTTCTCGGGCAGCCCGGTCAGCAGGCCGATGTGGGAGAGCGTGCGGAACTGGTTGTCGGTGACAGTGCCGTAGCGGTGGTCGCGGTTGAGTTGGGCGGGGGTGAATCCGTACAGCGACCCGCCGCGGGTGGTGTGGCAGAGGATGCATTCGGTCCGGCTGGCATGGTGCCAGGCCTGGACACGCTTGCCACCGGGAGCGGAGGGGTCGGTGACGGTAAACAGGCTGTCGCTGCCGGTGTCCTCGGCCAGCACCGCGTCGGAGCCGGTGTCGTTCCAGATGTAGTTGTAGGCCTGCCAGGACTGGCCGTTGAAATGCAGCAGCTGGGTTTCGATGGGACGCCGGGAGCGGGGGTCGCCTGCGACGAGGTCCAGCGAGATGGTCTTGGCCAGGACGCCGTCGATCGGGAAGGCAAAGCCTCCAGCGACGTTTCCGATCTGGATGTTCGAGGACTTGTGGATGCCCAGTTTCGAGGTGCCCGGCAGGGCGAGGAATCGGTGGGCGACGGCGTGGTCGGCCCACGGGGCGGCGCCGACCGAGTAGGGGATCACTCCCGGAGCCAGCCGCTGGTGGCGGGTTGAGGCGAACAGGCCGGTGTCGCTGAGCTTACGGGGGAAGTTGCGATTGACCGCCTCCGGGTCGCCGGGAACCAGGCGGTGCAGGCCGCCGCCGACATAGTCGACGACGTACAGTTCTCCTTCGTGGTCGGTGCCGAAGCAGACGATTTGCAGCGTGGTGTCGACCAGCTCCTTGCTCTCAAGCAGTCGTTTGCCGTCGTGCCGCGCCGACCAGATCTTGCCGGTCACGTAGTCGCCGTAGATGTAGGCTCCGGTGAGCGACTTCAAGCG
>CAUZJR010000246.1:0-8091 GCA_963580005.1 Planctomycetota bacterium | reverse complement strand
ACGAACCGAACACTGGCGACAACTAGCGCAACCAGTCCTCGCCAAACAGCCGCCTCAATAAACCGATCTGCCCGGCATGCAGCATCTCGTGCTGGGCAGACCATTCCAACGCACCACCCCGGGTACCGAAGACCGGGTGCGGCGGCGTCGACGGTTCCGACAGGATGCTGTCGTCCATCGCACCGATCTCCTCCACCACCCGCGCGTGCACCGCGTCGAAGGCCGTCCGCAGTTCCAGGGGTGTCGCGTTGGCCGACGGATCGGGGTCGGGAACCGAGTCCTTCCCGTACAGGCTCAACACCTTCTCGCCGATGAACTCCACGTCACCGGGCTGGACCCCTCGTACCCGATCCAACGCCAGGCGGTACTGGGCCATCGCCAGGTGACCCACCTGCCAGGCGATGTGCGTGACACCTTCTGCCGGCTGGCGAAACCACTGCGACTCGGGCACCGCGTCCACCAGGCTCACCGTGTACTCGCGGACCTGCTCGATCCGACCCACCAACTCGCTGATTCGTGACATGCTCTGGATTCCTGATTCCGCTCTTCGCAACTGTCCCGGCCGTTTCCGGGCCTCACGACCACTCGCCCGGTCCTTCGCCTTCTCTGGCGGCGTAGCCTAGCATGGGTTGATGCTCACCGCATTGGCGTCAACGGGCCCGCGACGGATTGTCGCAGGCGTCGGCACCCTGGCCGCCGTCCTGGCATCTACGGTTGTCGGTCACGCTGCGGACCCGTCCCCCGACAAGGCCGGCGTTGCCTTCTTCGAACAGAAGATCCGACCGGTTCTCGTCAAGCACTGCTACGGGTGCCACTCGGGACGAGCCAAAAAACTCGAGGGCAAGTTTCGACTCGACAGCCGCAAACTGATCCGCAAGGGAGGCGAGACCGGGCCGGCAGTGGTGCCCGGTAAGCTGGCCTCCAGCCTGCTGCTGGCGGCCATCCGCTACGAATCGCTCGAGATGCCACCCGGTGGCAAGTTGTCCAACCGCGTCATCGCCGACTTCGAAACCTGGATCAAACTCGGAGCCCCCGACCCCCGCGACAAGGCTCCCGCGATCAAGGACTCCGGAAAACAAACCGGGATGACCTTCGAGAACGCCCGCAACTGGTGGTCATTTCAACCCGCCAAGTCCCACCCACTTCCCAAGACCCGACAGGCCCGCTGGGCACGCCGGCGACTGGACCACTTCGTGCTCGCTCGACTCGAATCACATCGCCTGGAACCCTCGCCACCGGCCACACGCCGCACACTGCTGAGACGACTCAAGCTCGACCTGCTCGGACTGCCGCCGACACAGCAGGAGATCGCAGAGTTCCAAGCGGATCGGCGACCCGATGCCACCGTCCGGCTCGTCGATCGGCTGCTCGAGAGCCGGCACTATGGAGAACGCTGGGGGCGTCACTGGCTCGATGTCGCGAGGTGGGCCGAAGACAACCCGACCAGCGAGGCCACCAATCGACCTCACCCCGACGCCTGGAGGTACCGGGACTGGGTCATCGAGGCCATCAACGCCGACCTGCCCTACGACCAGTTCCTGGTCATGCAACTGGCCGCCGACCTGCTGCCCGACTTCAAGCGATCCGACCTCCGTGCCCTCGGATACCTCGGCACCGCGCCCACCTATCACAAGGACCCCCGCCTGTCGAAAACGGTGATCGAAACGATCGCCAGCGACGACTGGGACGAACGCGTCGACGCTCTCAGCCGAGGCCTGCTCGGGCTGACCGTCGCCTGTGCGAGGTGTCATCGACACAAGTTTGATGCCCTCACGCAGGAAGACTACTACTCGCTCGCCGGAGTGTTCGCCAGCAACTGGAAGGTGAAGCGGCCGTTGATCGAGCTGACCGCCCAGGAGGAACGGAGGGTGATCTGGGCCCAGGACCGCATCTGGCGGCTCGAGGTCGCCATTCGACTCAAGCAAGACCCCGCCACGCCTTCGACTCCCAAGGAGATCGAGGCGATGAAGGCGGAGGTGGCGACGCTGAAACTGACCCCCTTCCTGGACGCCCCGGCCACTCACGCCGTCTACGACGCCGCCGTGTTCATCGATGCCAGTGATCCCGACTTCACCTGGATGGACTTCCGGATCGGTCAGCACCGCGACCTGCCCGTCTTCCTGCGGGGCAACGTCGCCACCCCCGGCCCGATCACGCCGCGCCGATTCCTGAAGGTGCTCAGCCGAGACCACCGACCACGCCCCTTTGGCCGAGGTTCCGGTCGCCTGGAACTGGCTCGCTCGATCACCACCACCGCCGCGCCCCTGGCCGCACGAGTGTTCGTCAACCGGGCCTGGGGCTGGCACTTCGGACGACCGCTGGTGACCACCGCCAGCGACTTCGGAGCCCAGGGCAGCATTCCCTCGCACCCCGAACTGCTCGATGATCTGGCCGCCGCATTCATCAAGCACGGCTGGTCGTTGAAGTGGTTGCACCGCGAGATTCTGCTCTCGGCGACCTACGGACAATCAAGCCGCCTGCGACCCGATACCGCGGCCGCCGACCCGGTCAATCGCTGGCTCTGGAGATTCACGCCGCGGCGAGTCGACTTCGAGACCTGGCGAGATTCGATCCTGGCCGTCACCGGCTCGCTCGACACCAGCCTGCTGGGACCCTCTCACGACATCGCCGATCCCAAGAACCTCCGCCGCACCATGTACGCCAGCGTCAGCCGCCGTGAGGTCAGCCCGCTGATGAGACTCTACGACTTCCCCGACGTGGCACAACATGTGCCCGGCCGCGAGATCACCACGACACCGCTGCAACAACTGTTCGTCTTCAACAGCCCGTTCTTCATCAGCCAGGCCACCGTACTGGCCAGGTCCGTCGATGCCGCGGCAAACGACAGCGTCAACATCGAGACTCTCTACCGCCGCGTCTTCGCTCGCAAACCGTCACCCAGGGAAACCGCCGTGGCAACGCAGTTCCTCTCGGCCCGACGCAAAACCCACCCCCAGACGACCTGGGCCGATTACTGCCAGGCACTGCTCGCCACCAGTGAACTGATCTTCGTCGACTGATTCCCGTCCCGGTGACTCCCATGCAATACCCCTCCCTGGCCACCCGGCGACAGGCCCTGGCAACCGCCGGTTGCGGCTTCGGACTCACCAGCCTCGCCGGCCTCCTGGCCGCCGAAGAGACCCGGGACCGCCAGGCTGGGACCGGTTCCGACGCCCCGGTCAAGCACGTGATCTTCCTGTTCATGACCGGCGGTCCGTCTCACATGGACCTCTTCGACCCCAAGCCCGCACTGCAGAAGTTCGCCGGCCAGAGACCCAGCACGGTCGACCTGCGGACCGAGAGAGTCACCAAGGGGATCCTGGCCTCGCCGTTCCGCTTCCACCAGTCAGGTCGATCGGGGGTGCAGGTCAGCGAGCTGCTGCCCGAGCTGGGCAAGGTCATCGATGAGATCTGCGTCATCCGCTCGATGCACACCTTCAACCCCACTCACACACCGGCCCGCAATCTGATGCAGTCGGGCAACATCGCGGTCACCCGCCCCACGATCGGGGCCTGGCTGAACTATGGGCTGGGGACCGAGAACAAGAACCTGCCCGGCTTTGTCGCGATCAGCCACCCCCGCAGCGGCAAACTGTGGCGATCAGGTTTCCTGCCGTCGGAATTCCAGGGCACGAGATTCAGTCCCGACGAGACGGCTCCCGAGAAGATGATCCGGTTCCTGAAGAACCCACGCCAGGCGAAGACCGAACAGAGACAGCAGCTGGACCTGATCCAGAAACTCAACGGAATGCACCTCGCCGAGCGCCGCGAAGATGAGTTCCTCGAGGGTCGAATCCAGGCCATGGAAACCGCCTTCCGGATGCAGTTTGCGGCCAGCGAGGCGTTTGATATCCGGGGCGAGACCCGGGGGATCCGACGGCTGTACGGCGAGAACCCCCTGGGGAACTCGTGCCTGCTGGCCCGGCGGCTGGTCGAGCGGGGCGTGAGATACGTGCAGGTCTTCTCGGGTCCGGGCCAGCCGTGGGACGACCATCACGACATCAACAAGAACCTGCGGCAACGCTGCCCCGACATGGACCGGGCCTGTGCCGGCCTGATCACCGACCTGAAGCAACGAGGGCTCCTGGATGAAACGCTGATCATCTGGAGCGGAGAGTTCGGCCGAACTCCGGTCTCCGAAGCCGGCACCGGCCGCGACCATAACCCCTATGGGTTCACCGCGTGGTTGGCCGGAGGCGGGATGCGAGGCGGAGTGGCCCACGGAGCGACCGACGAGTTCGGGTTCCGGGCCGTCGAGAACCGGGTCAATATCCACGACCTGCACGCCACGCTGTTGCACCAGATGGGTATCGACCACCAGCGCCTGACCTATCGGTTCAGCGGCCGAGACTACCGCCTGACGGACGTTCACGGACGCGTGCTGAAGGAACTGATCGCCTAGCTGACCCCTACCCCTGCCCCTGCCCCTGCCCCGCATCGAGGCCTGACCCCATGCCCCGTACTCCCCGTCGCGACTTCATCAAGACCGCCGGACTGCTCGGTGCCGGTTCGCTGCTGGCCCCCGAGCACGCCTGGGCCGCCGAAAGCCCAGCACCCATCGACGAGTACGATCCCAAAAACGTCAAGCTCGCTCGCCGCGTGCCTGGCTCGCTCTCAGACGACGACATGACCTTCCTGCAGCAGGTCGGGCTGAAATCGGTTCGAGTCGACCTGACCCGCCAACAGGCCAACCTGGCCTTCCTGCGTGATCTGCAAAAACGGTTTGCCAAACACGACATCCAGATCTACTCGGCCGTCCACCCGGTCCAGGGATCGGTCAACATCGGCCTGGGCCGACCAAAACGAGATGCCGAGATCCGCGAGTACCAGGAATTCCTCAAGGCCCTGGGACGGCTCAAGATCCCCGTGGCCGGCTACGCATTTCATCCGGGGAATACCTACAGCACCGGTCGAGTGGTTCATCGTGGCTACTCGGTGCGCGTGTTCGATCTCGAGCTGTTCCGCAAGTCGATCGAGAAGCAGAGATTCGGCCGCGAGTATTCTGCCGAGGAGATGTGGGGCCACTACGAGTACTTCATCAAGCGGGTGCTGCCGGTGGCTGAAGATTCCGATGTGCGGATGGCGCTGCACCCCGACGATCCTCCGGTGCCGATGATGAACGGAGTCGCCAAGCTGTTCACGCATTTCGACGGCTACCGTCGAGCCGACGAGATCGCCGGCCACAGCAAGCACTGGGGCGTGCTGTTGTGCATCGGGACCTGGTCGGAAGGAGGCAAGAAGATGGGCAAGGACGTGTTCGAGATGATCCGGTACTGGGGCAAACGGAAGCAGCTCTTCGCCATCCACTTCCGCAACGTCAGCGGCACGCTGCCGAAGTTCTTCGAAACGTTCCCGGACGACGGTTACCAGGACATGCCCAAGGTGATGCGCACGCTGCGTGAGGTCGGTTTCAACGGCTCGGCCATCGGCGACCACATCCCGAAGATGATCAACGACAGCGGCCTGCAGCAGGCCGGAGCCGCCTACTGCGTGGCCTACATGAGAGCCCTGCTGCGGCAGGCCAACCGAGACGTGGGCTAGCCGTGGCCGGATCGTGCTACGACCACCCGCAGTACTGGGACCTCGCGTTTCGAGACGAAACGCGTCTCGAGGCCGACTTCGTCGATGCCGTGGCCGCCAGGTACTGCGACGGACCCGTCAAAACAGTGCTCGAACCCGGCTGCGGAGGAGGACGACTGGTGGTCGAGCTGGCCTCGCGAGGCTACGACGTCACCGGGTTCGATCTCAGTGCAGCCTGCATCAGCTACCTGAAACGCCGGCTGAAACGACGTGGCCTGAAGGCCACCGTGTTTCAGGACGACATGATCACACATCGGCTCGACACACCCGTCGACCTGGCCATCTGCCCAATGAATACGTTTCGACACCTGCAGAGCGAAGGCGACGCGAAAAGACATCTCGAGTCGATCGCCGGCGGACTGCGGAACGGAGGCATCTACGTGCTCGGGCTGCACCTGCTGCCACTAGACATCGATCCCGAGTCGACCGAGCGATGGTCGGCACGCCACGCAAGTACCCGCGTCGTGTTCTCGCTGAAGGTGCTCGACTCGAACCGGAGAAAACGGATCGAGACAATCCGTTTCCGGCTCAGCGTCACCACCGGCGACCTGCCTCAGAGACGGATGCGGTACCAGGATGACTTCCCGCTGAGGATGTACACCGCGGCACAGTTCCGCCGCCTGCTGAAGTCAGTCCCCGCCTTCCAACTGCTCGATGTCTACGACTTCTGGTACGACATCGACGACCCGCTGAAACTCGACAACACCATCACCGACACGGTGTTCGTGCTGCGGAAGCGGTGAAGAACCGTTCGCCGGACTGGCCTTCGACTCGACCCGGCCCGGCAGACTATACTGTCTGTGAACCATGGCCAGCCCCAGCACATCACCGCCTGACGCCACCGCCCAGCCCGGTAGCCAGCCAGTTGACTGGCACGCCGACGGAGCCATCGTGCTCGTCTCGTGCTACGAACTCGGACATCAGCCCATCGGCGTGGCGCTGCCCATGGGGTTTCTCAATCGAGCCGGCTTCGCACCTCGTGCCCTGGACATCGCCGTCTCGGAATTCGACGACAACCACGTCAACTCGGCTCGCTTCGTCGGTATCTCGGTGCCAATGCACACGGCACTGCGACTGGGCGTGCGGGTGATGCAGCGGATTCGTGAGGTCAACCCCGACTGCCACATCTGCTTCTACGGACTCTACGCCGCACTCAACTCCGACTACCTGCTCGACCAGGGCGCCGACAGTTGCCTGGGGGGCGAGTACGAAGCCCCGCTGGTCTCGCTCGTGGAAGCACTCGCGGCAGACCACCTGGCCGACCCGCTGCCCGGTGTCATCCGCCGCGACCAGCCCGCCACTCCGCACCTGGAACGGCTCGAGTTCGCAGTGCCGTCGCGAACAGGACTGCCGCCGCTGACCGAGTACGCACACCTGATCCACGACGACGACTGCCACACGGCCGGTTACACCGAAGCCAGCCGAGGCTGCCTGCACCTGTGCACCCACTGCCCGATCCCGCCGGTCTACGGCGGCCGCTTCTTCGTGGTGCCAACCGAGGTGGTCGTCGAGGACATTGCCCAGCAGGTCCAGGCCGGTGCCACGCACATCACGTTCGGTGATCCCGATTTCCTCAACGGACCCCGGCACTCGATCGAGGTCGTGCGGGCCATGCACGAGCGGTTCCCGACGCTGACTTTCGACTTCACGGCCAAGATCGAACACCTGTTGTCGCGAGGCGACGACCTGCCCGAGTTCGGCCGACTCGGCTGCCTGTTCATCATCTCCGCCGTCGAATCACTCAGCCCCACGGTGCTCAAGATCCTCGACAAGCAACACACCGCCGACGATGTCACCGCCGCACTCAAGCGATGCCGGCAGGCGGGGGTGACCCTGAGACCGACCTGGGTTGCCTTCACACCCTGGACCACCCTCGACGACTACCTCCAGGTCCTCGACTTCATCGAAACCAATGACCTGGTCGATCACGTCGACCCGGTCCAGTTCTCGATCCGCCTGTTGATCCCGCCGGGTTCGTGGCTGGCCGAGCACCCGGCCACGCTGCCCTACCGCGGCCGGCTCGATGAAACCGCCCTGACCTGGACCTGGACACATCCCGACCCGCGAATGGACCGGCTGCAGAGGGAAGTCGCCGCGCTGGTCGAGCAGGATGCGACCGGGGAGGTTGATCCGGCGACCACGTTTGTCCGGATCCGTGAACTGGCTCACGGCCGGTCTCCGGCCGAGGCAGAATCGGCGCTCGCTCCCGATCGCCGCCGGGCACCCCGACTGTCAGAATCGTGGTTCTGCTGAGCAGAGCCGACCGAGGGTCAGTTCGACCCTCTCAACTCCACCAGGAGCCCTGAACCATGAGTGCGGCCAGTCAACTCGCCGAACTGCTCGAACTGGAACGCCAACCGGTAGCGGTCAGCTTCCTCGACACACCACCCGAGGCTCTTCCGCGAACCGAGCAGATGGCCGCGGCTGGCTGCGCGTACTGGAAACGCGCTGCCGACGGTGAGGCCTTCTACACCGAGGCGACCGACCACTACGGCTGCCCGATCGGAGCAC
>CAUZJR010000245.1:0-8104 GCA_963580005.1 Planctomycetota bacterium | reverse complement strand
GTCGAAGAAGCCTGTCGGGCCCTGGAGATCACCGTGCAGACCTACTACCGCTGGCGTCAGAAGTACGGCGGCATGCAGCCGGCGATGGCCAAGCAGTTGAAGGCACTGCAGAAGGAGAACTCTCGCCTGAAGAAGGTGGTTGCCGACCAGGTCCTGGATATGGAGATCCTTCGCGAGGCCGCCCAGGGAAACTGGTAGGCCGCAGGCGAATTGCGGCGGTCACGGAAGTTCGTCGTCGTTTGGGGCCGGATCGTGTATCGGAACGTCGTGCATGCCGGGTTCTGGAGCAACCTCGCAGTTCGTACCGTCACCGTCGTCACTCGCGAAAGGGCGAAGCGGGGAACCGGCGTCTTCTGCTGGAGATGCGTCGGATCAGTCGAGCGAATCCCCGCTACGGAGTTCCTCGGATCTCCAGAGAGTTGAAGGCCGAAGGTTGGCGAGTGAACTCGAAGCGGGTTCACCGTTTGTGGAAACAGGAAAGCATGCAAGTCCCGAGAAAACAGCACAGCAAGCGTCGCCTGTCACTCGGTGGCAGCCAGAACAGCTGGGTACGTCACCGGGCTACTTGGAGTCATTCAACGGCAAGTTCCGTGACGAGTTGCCCAACGGGGAGCTGTTCCTCGGCCTGGCGGACGCTCGCTGGGTGATTGACCGTTGGCGTCTTGACTACAACCACCGGCGGCGACATAGTGCCCTCGGCTACCAAACCCCGGCCGCGTTCGCGGCCAACTGTGTTCTGGAGGATTCCGCTACGCTCCACCCACCAGAACACAGAACGACCACTGACCTGAAACTCTCTCATTAGGGGTGGTACAAGATCTGGGGGTAGGTCAGGTCCTTTTGTCGTTCGGCCTTGGTAATCCTGGAGTCGTCGATCCTTTCCACAACCTCTCGCCCATGATTGCGATCAATCGTCCACCGCCAGATCCTATCCGACCGGTTTTCGAACCCGGCCAATTGGTTCGCCATCGGCGTTATGGCTATCGGGGAGTTGTCGTTGACCGCGACGAATTCTGTCAGGCCGATGAGGAATGGTACTCCAAGAACCAGACACAGCCAGACCGCGATCAGCCGTGGTACCACGTACTGGCCCACGGGACGTTGAGTTGTACCTATGCAGCATCGGAAAGTCTGGTTGCCGATGCGAGCGGACTGCCGATCGAGCATCCACTTTTGCCGCACTTCTTCAGTGAGTTCAAGAACGGCATCTACATTCGCAATGACGAACCTTGGCCGGCGTGATATCAGCACTGTGGCACAATCAACCCACACTTCGGACCGGGTGTTAGCGGAAGCTCGCTGATGCGGGACGATCGTTTCGGGGCTGGTCGACGATCCACAGTAGAATCGGGAGTAAGGAAGACCCAATGACGTACTCGCCAAGCACCTGGTTGTCATCGCTCGTGCTGTTTGCGAGCGTCGTTCCGCTGCAAGCTGGGGGCCTGAAGAACCCGGGTTTTGAGGAAGCCTGCGGTTGGCAAGTCGTCACGCAAGGCAGCAGGTTTCAGGCTGCTTTCAGCGATGATACATCCCAAACTGGCCAAAAGAGCTTTGCGGTTTCACTTGGTTGGGAATCTCCGACGAAGAAGAAGGACTTCGCTGGGATTGTCCAGGTCGTTGAGCTGACGCATGCCGACAAAGGCATTTCGTTCTTTGTCAAAGACAATTACATGGGCAAGACCAAACGGTATCACTGGATGGAATTGCTCCTGGACGAAGAGGTGATCTGGGAAGCGGACGTCGCTGGGGGAGATGCCGAGTGGCAAAAAGTGTCCTTGGATCTGACCCGCTACTTGAAAGAGGGAAAACGTACGAGAATTGGGCGCAACACGTACCGGGCGGAAAAAGGCTACAAGATCACCTTCAGGGTGTTTGAAAGGAACGCCGTCAACAGGTTTGGGGTTCAAGTTTGGGCAGACAACTTCAAGTTGTTGAGAGAAACGCCAGCCAATCCCCAGAATTGCGACAAAAAGAAGGTCCCCCCGCAGCTCAACGAGTTACTGGTCTATTACGACGAAGACGATCTCTTCCAGCCGATTGCGAAACCGGAGCATTTCAAGAAAAAGCGTCAGCAGATCATCGACGGCATGTTACAGGGCATGGGTCAGCTACCTGATCGCCCCACCCGCAACAGCCTCGAAGACTTTGACATTCGCGTGGTCGATTCGCAGGTACGAGGTCGGTATACCAAAAAGACGATCAGTTTTGAGGCGGCGAAAGGTGAGGTCGTCCATGCCTTTCTTTACGAGCCGCTCAACAAGAAACCGGGCGAGAAGCGCCCCGGCGTTGTTGGCATGCACCCGACCGGTCAGGCGGGCAAGGGTTGTTTCGAAAGCTGGCCTCTGTGCAATTTCCCCATTGAATTGGCGATGCTGGGTTATGTGGTCATCGTTCCGGACTATCCGAGTTTTGGTGATTCACAGCCCTACGATTTCGACTCCGACCGATACGGCTCGGGAACAATCAAAGGGGTTTTCAACCACATGACTTGCGTCGATTTGTTGCAGGTCCATCCGGATGTCAACCCCGATAAGATCGGGACGATTGGCCATTCATTGGGAGGACACAATGCCATGTTTCTGGCGGCCTTCGACGATCGGGTCAAGATCGCCGTCTCCAGTTGTGGTTGGACACCATTCGAGTATTACGAAACGAAACAGGGCAGACTCAAGACCTGGGCACTTCCTATGTACATGCCGCCGCTGGAGACGCTCTACAAGTCGGACCACAGACAGTTCCCGTTTGATTTTCATGAAGTAGCTGCGGCCATTGCACCACGCGTGTTTTTCTCCAGCTCGCCGACCAACGACGGTGTGTTTCCCGGCTGGGGCCCCAAGGCTGCGGCATCGCATGTCAAAGCCTTCTTCAAGGCCCACGGTGCGGAGAAGAAGTTTCAGTTTCACCAGCCCGGCGCCCAGCATCGGTTTCCGTGGGAAACGCGTCAGGCAGCGTATCGGTCCATGAACGACACGTTCGAATACCACTTTCATGGAGAACTGGGATTGCTAGCCGAACGCGATGGAAAGAAGGCCATTCCGGTCCTGAAGAAGGCCCTCGCGGATACCAATCCCAAGGTTCGTTGGACCGCAGCCGACATGCTCGGCACATTGAATGACGCGAGTGGACTGGAGCAGATGAAGAAAGATCTCAAGACCTTTTCAGCTGACCGGAAACATTTGGAGCACGCCCTGGAGGTGGCCAAGGTGTTGGCCGAATTGGGCGACATCAGCGGCTACGAATTGGCAGCAGATTCAAGTGCCAACGGAACCACCCCTGGGCAACGCTGGCGTGCAGCCGTGGTGCTGGCCCATATTGCAAATACGGACAAGACGACCCTGCAAGCCGTGGGAATGGATCCCATCGCCGCGCTGAAAACCATGGCAGCCGAGGAGAAGCATGAGGGCGTGTTTTTCGTGTTTGTTGATCAAGTGCATAAGATCCTGAAAGATCGCACGGACATGATTGACATTTTCGCCATCGCCAAGGAATCGAAGCATCATACGGAAGCACCGCCGGGAAATCGGTTCCGCATGGCAGAGATCTTTCATTCCGTTGCGGTACGGGATAAGGACAGGACCTGGCGGTAAGAGTGGTTTGACGTTCCCTCCGTTTCCTGATCCACGCGGAATGTGAGTGTTTCGGGTAACTTGCATTCTAGAAACGGAGGATCGAGCCGTGAAACGGAAGCGGTACATCAACCAACAGATCGGCCGTATCAAGCGCGTCTTCAAGTGGGCCGCTAGCGAGGAGCTCGGACCAGGCTATCGCCCATTTGCTGCCGCCGTTGGCGAGCGGCTATAATCAAGTCAGCTCGACTCTCTTACGACCACCCGGTGCTGCCATGAAACGACGGCTTGTCTGTTTGACGCTTGTTCTTTCCGGCATATTTGCAGCGCAGACGGCTCGTGCTCTGGGTGAATCGAAAACGGAAGAGCCGCGTGGAAAGACCGTCAACTACTTGACCGAAATCAAGCCGCTACTGCGCGACAAGTGCTTTTCCTGCCACAGCTCACGCAAACAGGAAGGCGGACTGCGGCTGGATGCGGCGAGTCTTATTCGGAAGGGTGGTGAAAGCGGTCCTGGTTACGTCACCCGATCGGCCAGCAAGAGCCTCATCCTGAAACGAGTCACCGCGGACGACGACAACCGGATGCCACCCGCGGAGGACGGCGCGCGACTGACGGCGAAAGAGGTCGTAAAGCTGACCGCCTGGATCAAATCCGGAGCCCCAGCGCCCAACGAAGCGATTCCCGAAGATCCGTCCCGACACTGGTCCTTTCTGCCACCCGTCAAAGCCGACGTGCCGAGCACTTCGGCTGGCTGGATTCGCAGTGACATCGACCGGTTTCTCGCGGCCGAGCACCACCGGGTCGGTGCTACCGCGGTCGGCGAAACGTCTCGGTCAATGCTGCTCCGGCGAGCTTCTCTTGTCCTGACCGGCCTCCCGCCGACCCTGGAGGAACGCCGCGGGTTTCTCGACGACAAATCGCCAGCGGCATTCGAAAATGCAGTCGATTGCCTGCTGAAGAGTCCCCGCTATGGCGAGCGGTGGGCCCGGCACTTCATGGACATCTGGCGGTACAGCGATCCGTCCGGCTACGGCAAAGACATCCGCGACAGCCGCCAGCACATCTGGCGGTGGCGGGACTGGATCATCGAGTCGCTCAACAGCGACAAGGGTTACGACCGGATGATCGTCGAGATGCTCGCCGCGGATGAAGTGTCGCCCGAGGATCAGTCGTCCCTACGGGCGACCGGGTTCCTCGCGCGGAACTGGTACAAGTTCAGCCGAAACTTCTGGCTTGACAATATTGTCGAGCATTCTTCGAAGGCGTTTCTCGGAATCACTGTGAGCTGTGCTCGTTGTCACGATCACAAATACGACCCGTTCGAGCAGGTGAGCTACTACCGCATGCGGGCGATTTTTGAGACGCATGACCTCCGCGACGATCCGCTGCAACCCACGTCGACTGGCCCGGCAAACGGAATGCTCGTTCGTGCCTACGATGCTCACCTGGATCGAAAAACCTTCACGTTTCTGCAAGGCAAAGAGGATCGCCCAGGCGAAGATCCGCTGCATCCCGGACTGCCGAAGATACTCGGCGAACTGTCGGTCGAACCTGTCTCACTCCCGGTCACCGTTTGGTATCCGGCATTGCGACGAGAGAATCGCGATGCGGCAGTGAAGGCCGCACGAGCGGCAATCTCGGCCGCCGAAACCGGACTCAAAAACGCGAGGACGGTGCTTGCTGCCTCCCGAAAGAAGCTCTCGAAGTTCCAGGAACCAAGCCCCGGGCCCGACGACTCGCCCAAAAAGCCAACCCCGGCAAGGTCCACCGATCCCGGCACTCCCGTGCTGAGCGATGATTTCTCGAAACTGAATCTCGATCAATGGAAAGTCGAAGGCGGAACGTGGTCGGTGAAGAATGGGCGAGTTCTCCAGTCAAATGGAGCGAGCGTTCTGCATCGGCTGATCTCAAAGACAAAACATCCTCGAAACTTCCGAGCCAAACTGCGGCTACGAATCACTGGCGGCGAGAATTATCGCTCAGTCGGCCTAGGCTTCGACGTCAACGGAAAGGCGATGAACGGTGTCTACCTGGAGGAGTCCGTGCCCAAGGTGCAGTTTACTCGCCAGGGCGCTGATGGCCGTTGGGTCTATCCGGCCGCGGGAAGGGTCACGACCCCATTGAAACTCGGCAAGGATTACGTGCTCGAAGTTGCGGTGCAGGATCAGCTGCTCAACGTGCTGATCGATGGGGAGTTGAAGGTTGCGTACAAGCTTCCGACGAGAAGGGTAGGGCAGATTGTGGTCTGGACGTTTTCGGCGACGGCCGAATTGGACCAGCTCGACGTGACGGAACTGCCACCGGGAACACAGCTCGAGCCGGCCAGCGGAGGCTCGACACCGCCGCCGAAATTGCTCACGAAAAAACATCTACAGCTGGCTTTGAAAGTCTCCGAAGCCGCCAAGAAAAATGCGGTTGTGCATCGCCGTGTCACGCAATCCGCAGCAGCCGCGCTCGAAGCACGCATTGCGGTAGAGACCGTGAAGTTCGGACTGGCCGAAGGCAACGCCGATACGTTGGCCACGGCGGCTGGACGTGCCATTCGCCAGCACGCCGTCGATCAACTTTCCGGGCAGGTCGCGCAGGCTCAGCTGAAGATCGAGCAGGCTCGACAGAAGCAGGAGACCGCGGCAAAGGCTGCTCGCGCAAAGGCGGCTGGCGAATTGCAGGCCGCGGAAAAGCAGCTTGCTGGTCTCCAGAAGAAGCTGGCGACCGCGAAAGGACAACTCGACAACGGCTCAAGCGAGTACAAACCGCTGGGGCCGAAGTATCCCAAGACCAGTTCCGGCCGTCGTCTCGGCTTCGCGCGGTGGATCACCGACCGGAAGAACCCGCTGGCGGCACGAGTTCTCGTCAACCATGTCTGGCTGCGGCACTTCGACGCGCCACTTCTGGAACGCGCATTCGATTTCGGATTGCGATCCGAGAAACCGCGTCACGCGGCGCTGCTCGACTGGCTGGCAGTGCAGTTCATGGAAGACGGCTGGAGCCTGAAGAAGCTTCACAAGCAGATCGTCATGTCCGGCATCTACCGACTGAGTTCTTCATCGAGCAAAGCATCGGCCGCGACGCGAGCGGCAGATCCCGACAACCAGACGCTGTGGCGAATGAATGCGCGCCGGATGGAAGCCGAAGCCGTCCGGGACAGCGTGCTGTCGCTGGGAGGCAGCCTCGACCTGGCCATGGGCGGCCCGCCCATCGAGCACACACTGGGGCAAACAGTACTTCGCCGCAGCCTGTACTTCCGCCAGGACAAAGAGAGACAAATGACGTTTCTCAGTCTGTTCAACGGAGCAAAGGTCAACGAGTGCTACCAGCGAAAAGCGACGGTCGCTCCGCAACAGGCCCTCGCGATGTTCAACAGCCAGATTGTCGCCAGCCAGGCTCGGAAGATCGCGGAGACTCACCGCACACTGAGCGGCAGCGAGTTCGTCAAGGCGTTGTTCGAACACGTACTCAGCCGCGAGCCTGCTCCGAAAGAACAGGTCGAGTGCACCCGGTTTCTTGCCGAGTTCAAAGGCAGCGCAGAGGCTCGACGTCAACTCGCACTGGTGCTACTGAACCACAACGATTTCGTGACGATCCGATAACGAAGATCCAATGAAACACTTCGCAAAACCTCGACGACAATTCCTCTCCGATCTGGGAACCGGCTTTGCCTCGCTGGCCCTGGGAGCGATGCTCCAGCGCGACGGCTTCGGATCCGACACCAACTGGGCTCCGCCGGATGGCCTCTCCCATTTTGCTCCTAAAGCAAAAAGCGTGATCTGGCTGTTCATGGCTGGAGGCGTTAGCCAGGTCGAGACGTTTGATCCGAAGCCTTTTCTGACAAAATATGGCGGCAAGACGATCCCCAACACGCCGTTCGCCAGCGTGCTGGAATCGCCCTACATCAAAAACCGCATCGAACTGGTGAAGGGCGACGCCAACGGGAAGATTTACGACACGCTGTATCCGCTGCAGGTCGGTTATAAAAAACACGGCAAAAGCGGCATCGAGGTCAGTGACTGGTTGCCGCACCTCTCGGAGTGTGTTGACGACATGTCGATCGTCCGGTCGATGTGGACGACGGCGAGCAACCACGACGCTCAGCTCCAGTTTCATACTGGGCGAAACCGCTTCGACGGTTTCTTCCCCACGATTGGAGCCTGGGTGCACTATGGACTCGGTTCACTGAACGACAGCCTGCCGCAGTTCATCGTCATGGGGAACAAGATCGGAGACTGCTGCGGTGGAAAGGCGACCGAAGGAGCAGATTATCTTGGCCCCCAACACGACGGAGTTACGCTGTCGGTCGACCCAAAGAACCCATTGCCCTTTGCGATTCCTGCAGAAGGTGCTGGCTCGGCCGAGCGTTTCAAAGCGCAACGACTGCTCGGTCGGCTCAATCGACTGACGGCGGACGAGTTCCCGAACGATCCGGCATTGGCTGCTCGCATCAAGTCGTACGAGCTGGCGTTTCGAATGCAGACGGCGGTGCCGGATGTCGTGAACTCGGTGGGCGAGACGGCGGCAACGCACCAGCTTTACGGGAC
>CAUZJR010000244.1:0-8122 GCA_963580005.1 Planctomycetota bacterium | reverse complement strand
CGACCCACACCTCGACCCACACCTCGACCCCAACCACAAACCTACTACCCCACACCGCAACCCACACCGCAGCAAACCCGCCGTTACACCGTCCCGCAGATCGCCGCTCAACCCACCGCGCCGATTCTCCGAAACGCTCCACCCGCACCGCCCACCTACCGGTACGCCATCAAGCCGACCCCGGCAATCGTCTACCAGCCGGCTCCGACCTACCGCACCGGTCCGCAGACGATCTACCAGCGTGAAGCGGTCATCGGCCGTGTGCCGGTCACAACCTGGCAAACGCAGTGGGTCGACCAGGGTGGCTACCGCATGGTCTGGGTCTCCAGGCCGGTCCTCCGCCAGGTGCCGCGGACCAGCTATCAATCGGTGAGGGGCTACCGCGTGGTGCCGTACCAGCGAGTCAATCCGCTGGCCGGAGTTCCGGTTCATCAGCCCACACCGCAGCCCACACCGCAGCCCACACCGCAGCCCACCGCACGCCCGGTCCCCAATCCGCTCGATGCTCAACCGGTCAGCTCGAGACCCGCAGCCAACCAGTCGCTCAAGCCGACCACCGCCCACCGCGTCTTTCAGGCACGAGGCCGACTGGGTCGGTAGGGATCAGGGCGTTTGAGTGAGTGCCTAATGAAACGCAGGCACCTCGGCCACGCTCTCGCCGTCGATCATTGACTGCAGGTGAGCCGCCACGCGGTCGATGATCAACTCGACCATCGCGGCACCATTCTCGGCAGTGGCCAACAGCGGCTCTTTGTCCTCCTGGTCCTGCATCGCGTCCTCGCGGACGTTCTCGGGAAAGACCGCCAGCGCAAAGGCCGTCTCGAACTCCTGGGCATGGCCGGGCCACCGTCCTGTCTCCAGGTACGGCCCAACCGCCTCGTCGTCCAGAAAATCCCAGTAGCTGTGAAACTGCACGTTGGTCTCCAGCCGCTGCAGGAACTGGCCCCAGATGCCCTGGCAGGGTGCCACATTGCCGCCGTGCCCGTTGAGCACCAGGATGTGCTCGAAGCCGGCCTGGTGCATGCTGCGGATCGTGTCGAAGAGAACCGCCAGCCAGCTGCCAGGCATCGCCGAGAGCGTACCGGGGTGACGCATGTGGTGCTCGCTGATCCCGATGTTCATCGACGGAGCCACCAGGACGCCCGGATGCAGCCGCTTGGCCGACTCCACAGAAACATGCATGCAGCTTCGCCAGTCGTGCTCCATCGACAGGTGCTCGAGATGCTGCTCGGTCGCTGCCACCGGGATGATGCACGCCTTCAACTCGCCACCAACCATCCGCTCGCGGAACTCGCGACGGGAATGCTTGCCCACCAAAACCTGCTCGTCTCGCACGTCACTCATCTCAACTGGCTCCTGTTTGGCTCGAGACCCTCCGACCATGTCACCCCGATCGTCGCCGAAGACCGCCGCTTTCGCCAGCAACCCGGTCCCCCCGAAGATCACGCCCCCGACGAATCCGCCGGACCTCCCAGCATTTCCTCCATCACCACGTAACCACCACTCTCCATACCCAGGCCCCGGTAGGTCTCCTGCGCGATCCGGTTGTGCTCCTCAACATAAAGCCGCAAGCCCACCACGCCCCCCTCCTCCAGAGCCTCACCCCTGAGCGTCTCGTACAGCCTGCCAAACACGCCCCGACGGCGGAATTCCGGCTCCACGTAGACACTCTGTAACCACCACACGTACCCGTTCCGCCAATCACTCCACTCCCAGGTGTGCATCAAAGCGCCCACCACCTGGCCGTCGATCGTGGCCACCAGGTAGCGACCCCTGCGAGCCTCCCCGGCCACGCTCTCACAAAACACCGCCGCAACTCCCGCACGCAGCGTCGCAGCGTCCAGCTCCTTCCCCTCCGTCTCCAAAGCCATCCTCCGGTTGAACTCGACCAGCCTCCCGACGTCGGCCTCAACCGCCCCGCGAACCTCGATCCCACTCGCTTCCACCTCGCTCTCCTCGATCATTGTTTGACCCCCACCGACCCCCACCGACCCCCACCGACCCCCACCGACCCCATCATTCCCCGTCGCGTCCGGTCATTCAACTCGTAGCGGTTTCGCACTCCAAGCCGACTGGTCCGACCCGACCCGCTCGATTCGTGCGACCCGGTACCGACGCAGCATTCAGCCGCGATTCGGGTCGGGGCTTCTGGCGATAAAGCGTAAGCCAGGACCTCTGGACGGAACAATCAGCCCCAACATTTGCCGATTCCCTTCGACCGATGAAGCACACAGAGCTCCCAGAGGGGGCCGGATGTTCCGGTCAGAGTGGTCTTGCCGAACAGGTGGCATTGTGGGGCGGCGACCACGCGCGCCGGACACCGGACGGACACCAACACGAGAGGACAGCAGTGAGCGATCACTACGAACACCAAGACGTCACCACGACTCCGAACGAACTGTCCGATGACTCGGCCCCCGTCTCCAGCAACACACGGTCCCGCTCGCTTCGGACCTGCTGGATCGTCTCAGCCGCACTTCTGGGCGGACTGGTGGGAATCCAGTTGCTGGTGACGCAGCCCCTGGCCCGGCAACTCGATGGCGTGCAACGTGACCTGGTCCGGGTCGAGCGAGACATGAGCGAACTGGTGGGGACCCGCAGCGGAGCCTGGGAAGCCAGCAATCTGCTCAGCGGACTCCGCGATCAATCCGACCAGATCGACGCCGCCCGCGGAGCCCTCGAGACAATCCGTGACTTCCGCGAACAGGTCCTCGAACAGGCCACCTCAGTCGAAGAAGCAGACTTGGTCGTCGGGCAACTGGCAGCCCTGCAGGATCGGCTGCTCGAGGGGAGTGCCAGGAATCAGCAGGCCCTGGCCGAGTTGAACCGGCTGGTGCAGCTGCGCGACGTGGCGATGGCCGAATCCGATCGGACCGATCGAGCCGTGATCGAGATCACTCGGTTGCAACAGGTCGCCCGTGGCCTCGACCACGCCCACGAGTCGATCGCACAACTCGCCGCCTTGAGGGATGCCATCCTGGCCGGAGCCACCGACACCCGCGAGGCCAGGGTCACGCTCGACAACCTCGTCGTACTCCAGGATACGCTCAACACACACTCAGCCGACGTCGACGTCGCCCGCAAAAACCTCGGGCAACTCCTCACCCTCGAAGAATCGCTCCGCGACCGCTCCGATGAGATCGCCGACGCCGTCGAAGCACTCGAAGTACTCACCGATCTGCAGCAGGACATCGGTGAGCATGTCGAGACGCTCGGCGGCATGAGACGTGACCTGATCGAGGTGGTGTTGCTCGAGAGCAACGTGGCGCGAGTCGTGAGAATGCTGGGGCCGTTGACCGAGTTGGCTCGATTGAGACGGCTCAGCGGTGACGAAATCCGCGCCGCCGCACGCTCGATCTCAAACCAACGCTCCACAGCCAACCACCAACAACCCACTCGCCGGGCGATCCCCGAACCGGTTCCCGGAGATCAGGCAGAAGCGACGCGGACCGCCGGCACGATTCGCGATATCCCCTCCGATCAACCCCCAACCGCAGATGCGACAGGGCTATTTGACAAGGGGCACCCGCTGGGAGTCGACCGCGTTGTGCCGCTTCCCGCCGAAGCCACTCGACGAGATTTCGAAAACTCGACACCCTGAACCACCACGCCTGATGGCGGTTGTGGGCCGCTTGAGAAGCTGGAGGTGGACAAGTATAGTGAGGCTTCTCACGGCCACGCCGACGTTGGGAACAGGCTGGGACATCCCGAACCGCGACGCGGTTCACTCGGAGGCGTCATGCGTTTCGCGTTGGTGGACAGGATCGTCTCGCTCGAACGAGGCGAGTCGATCTCGACGGTCAAGAACCTGTCTCTGGCCGAGGAGTACCTGGCGGATCACTTTCCCGGCTTCCCCGTGTTGCCAGGAGTGTTGATGCTCGAAGCTCTGGTCCAGACCGGGGCATGGCTGATGCGAGACTCGGAGAACTTCAAGTACAGCACGATCCTGCTCAAGCAGGCCAAGGCCCTGAAATTCAACAGCTTCGTGACACCCGGGCGAACCCTGTGCGTCACGGCCACTGTTCACAAGGCCGAGGAACGCGAGTGGACCCTGAAGGCCCGGGGAACCGTCGACGATGCCTCGGCCGTCTCGGCCCGAATCATCCTGCAACAATTCAACCTCTCCGAACAGGACGACTCGCTGGCCGACTCCGATCAACGGACCATCGACCACATGCAGGACCTCTTCGCACAACTCTGGCAACCCGAATCCCAAGACACCTCGGCATCGGAACCTTCCCCAAACGACACGCTCTGAGCGGCCACGAACCACACTTGGGGCACGACTCGACGAGCAACACAAGGCACGATTCATGACACTGGCGGGAAAGACGGCTCTGGTTACCGGCGGCAGCCGAGGCATCGGCCGAGGAGTGGTCTGGGAACTCGCCCGCCAGGGCGCCCAGGTCGCCTTCGTCTACCGCTCGAATACCGAAGCCGCCGACCAACTGGTCAAGGACCTCGAGCTGGATCAACGGACGGTGATGGCGATCCAGGCCGACGTTGCCGATGTCGAGAGCGCCGATACTGTGGTCGAGAGTGTGCTCGAGGCGTGGGAAAAAATCGACATCCTCGTCAACAACGCCGGCATCATCCGAGACGGATTGCTGGCGACGATGGACCACGACCAGTGGCAGGACGTCATCAACACCAACCTCGGCAGCGTCTACCGCTTCTGCCGAGCCGTGACCCGACCGATGATGTCTCAACGACACGGTCGCATCATCAATATCTCCAGCGTCGCGTCCCACTTCGGAAACCCCGGACAGGCCAACTACGCGGCCAGCAAGGGTGGGATCGAGGGAATGACCCGGTGCCTGGCCACCGAACTGGGACGACGGGGCATCACCGTCAACGCCGTCGCACCGGGATTCATCGAAACCGACATGACCGAGGCGATCCGAAACGTCGCCGAAAAGGAAATCATCAAGAAGATTTCAACCCGACGCCTGGGCAGCCCCGAGGATATCGCTCACGCTACGGCCTTCCTGGCCAGCGACGAAGCCTCCTATGTCACCGGACACGTGCTGGTCGTCGACGGAGGACTCACGCTCGGTGGACTCTGAAAACTCCACTCCGCATCACCACGACACCACAATTCGACTCGACAGGCAGGTGCCCTCGAGACTAAACGACTGCTGATACGGTCGTTTTCATACCGTACGACAACAAGACCGAGGCTGGGAGAGGTCGGAATGGCAACCCACGAAGAAATTCTCGCGAAGATCCAGGAGATTCTCGCTGACGCACTGGGAGCCGACGAGGACGAAGTTTCCGCGTCGGCGACTCTCGTCGGAGACCTCGGCGCCGAGTCGATCGACTTCCTCGATATCGTTTTCAACCTCGAAAAGACCTTCGAAATCAAGATCAAGCGAGGTGAACTGTTCCCCGAAAACCTCGCGGCCGAAGGCGATGGACTGGCCGCCGATGGAGTGGTCACCGAGGACGGACTGGCCAAGCTCAGAGAACGACTGCCCTTTGCCGACATCGATGCCTTCGCCGCCGATCCGCAGGTCGAGAACATCCAGGATCTGTTCACCGTCGACATGCTCGTGAAATTCGTCGCCGCCAAGCAGGAAGCCGGCGAATAACCCCCGGGCAACTCCTGACATGCGCTGGATCTGGATCGACCGCTTCGAAGAACTCGTCAAGGGAGTCTCGGCCCGCGCGATCAAGAACGTCACGCTGGCCGAAGACCACCTGCACGACCACTTCCCCGGCTTCCCCGTGATGCCCGCCAGCCTGATGCTCGAAGGCATGGCACAGACCGGTGGCATCCTGCTGGGCGACCTGCACGACTTCCAGCACATCGTGATCCTCGCCAAGGTCCCCAAGGTGACCTTTCACAGCTGGGCCGTACCCGGAGATTCACTCGTCTATGACGCTCAACTGCTCGACCAGAGACCCGAAGGGGGCACCGTGGCGGTCACGGCCAGTGTCGACGAGCGACTGGTGGCCGAGGCCAACATCGTCTTCGTGCACCTGGATCAGAACGACCCCCAACTGGGCAGCATCGACCAGAAAAACTTCGTCTTCTCGATGAAACTGATGGGCGTGATGGAGGTCGGACGGGCCGGATCCGGGACAGCAGCGGCCACCGGCAGCGAGAGTGAGGGCCCGTGAGCCGGCTGGCGGCTCGTCGAGGACTTCTCGGCAACACACCCTTCATTTCTCCAACCCCTCCCTGCTACACTCACACCGGGCAACGGCAGCCACCAGAAATCCCCGCCCCCCGCCCCATTATTCCTCCTGCTCGAGAATGCCTCGAATGAGACAGCGTGTCGTCGTGACGGGCATGGGCTGCGTGACCCCGGTCGGCAACAACGTCGAACGGATGTGGGAGTCGCTGCGGCAGTGCGCCAACGGTGTCGGACCGATCACGCACTTCCCCGCCGACGACTTCCCCACCCGCTTCGCCGCCGAGGTCAAGGACTACTCGGTGGCCGACTACGTCGACGATCCCACCCGGTTCGAACACGCCAGCCCTAATATCCTGTTCGCGATCGGAGCCGCCAGCCAGGCGATGGCCGACAGCGGGTTGAGCGATGGCGATTTCGATCCGCCACGATTCGGGATCTACCTCGGGGCCGGCGAAGGGGGACAGGACTTTCATCGATACATGTCGGTGATCGCACGATCACGCAGCGACAGCAACGGCGAAGAGGATGCCCGGGCAACGGTCGACATCGAGAAGTTCATCCGCTTCGGTCTGGAAACGATGGAACCCCAGGCCGAACTCGAACAGGAACCCAACCGGCCCGCAGGACACCTCGCCGGACTCTTCAACGCCCAGGGACCGAACATGAACTGCCTGACCGCCTGCGCCGCGTCGAGCCAGGCGATCGGTGAGGCGACCGAACTGATCCGCCGAGGTGATGTCGACGTGATGCTCTCCGGCGGTGCCCACAGCATGATCCACCCCTTCGGCGTGACCGGCTTCAGCCTGCTCACCGCACTCTCGACACACAACCAGGACCCCTCGGCCGCCAGCCGCCCCTTCGATCTCAACCGCGACGGCTTTGTTCTCGGAGAAGGCTCGGGTATGCTGGTGCTCGAAGGACTCGAACACGCACGCGCTCGCGGAGCTCACATCCACGGAGAAATTCTCGGGTACGGCTCGACCGCAGACGCCTACCGCATCACCGACATCCACCCCGAAGGCCGCGGCGCGATCGCCTGCATCAACATGGCACTCAAGGACGCCGGCATCAACCGCGACCAACTCCAATACATCAACGCACACGGCACCAGTACCAAGGTCAACGACAAGGTCGAGACCATGGCCGTGAGAAAAACTCTCGAGTCCGACGCCAATTCGACTCCGGTCTCGAGCATCAAGAGCATGATGGGACACCTGATCGCCGCGGCCGGGAGCGTCGAAGCGATCACCTGCCTGCTGGCGATCCGAGACAACGTGCTGCCACCGACAAGAAACTACGAGACTCCCGATCCCGACTGCAACCTGGATTACGTCCCCAACCAGGCCCGCGAGGCTCCGGTACAAAGGGCGCTCTCCAATAGCTTCGGGTTCGGCGGTCAAAACATTTCCCTGGTCCTTTCGGAGTTCAACGGCTGAGGAGACCTGGCTGGGATTCAGTCTCTTCGGTCGATACGACAAATAATCAGACGACTGGGTCCGACCTTCGCGCACACGCGGCGGTCGTTGCGTTGGAGACTAGACGTGTTTTGGGTCATTCTGCTGGGATCGGCCGTCCTCGGCCTGATCGTGCTCGAGCTGGTATTCCAGTTCGCTCTCGTCCGACTGATCGTGCCCTGGTTCGAAAACGGACCACCGTTTCAGGTGCCCTACAGTGACGAGGATCATCGGGCCGAGCGGTTCGAATTCGACACCGCCGATGGACTCACGCTCCAGGGCAGCCTCTACCACCACCACCTCAGCACCCCCCGCGGACTGGTCGTCTTCTGCCACGAATTTACCGGTTCGCAATGGACCGCGATGGCCTACTGCGAAGGACTCTTCGAGGCCGGCTTCGATATCCTCGCCTTCGACTTCCGCAACCACGGATCCAGTGACCTCAAGGAACACTACACTCCACTGCACTGGCTCAGCGATTACGAGATGACTGATGTGCAGGCGGCGATCGAGTACGCCGCGGCACGT
>CAUZJR010000243.1:0-8133 GCA_963580005.1 Planctomycetota bacterium | reverse complement strand
GGACCTGTTGCACGGCCGGCAGCAGCAGTGCTGCGAGCACGGCGATGATCGCGATCACCACCAGCAGCTCGATCAGGGTGAAACCGGAACGTCGGTTTGTGGAGGATGCTGGTGAGAGAAATCTCATGGCTGCAGCTCCCTGAATTGAGACCGGGACGGAGCAAAACGACTGCAAAAAAGCGAAAAACGGCCCACTGACCAGAGACTACCAGCGGGGTCACGGGCTTGCAATACCGCCCGGACCGGCGAGTCAGGCCGGGTCGGCGACGGCCAGGGCCGGCTGGCGAGGGATCGCGTCTGCGGGATCGGGCCACTCTGTGGGCTTGAGAAACGACTTCCAACTGGCGTATTTCAGCGAGTGAACCGTGTGCGCCAGCAGGGGGCTGCGGGACGGTTTTCGGGGCCGGCTGGCCAGGGCCATCCCGGCCTCGCGCGGAGTCCGGCCCCCTTTGCCGACGTTGCACTTGAGGCAGGCCGAGACGATGTTTTCCCAGGTCGTCCGCCCACCGCGGCTGCTGGGGATGACGTGATCGAGGCTCAACTGTGAGGCGGGGAATCGGCGGTTGCAGTACTGGCAGTGGTTTCTGTCACGGAGAAAGATGTTGCGGCGGTTGAACTTGACGACGTGTTGGGGGACCCGGTCGTATCTCAGCAGGCGGATCACCCGCGGCACTTCGATGGAGAAGTTGACCGAGTTGATCCAATCCTCCTGCTCATCCCGCTCCTCGAACGCCAGTTTCAGCTCGCTGATTTCTCGCCAGGCCTCGAAGTCGTAGGACCGAAACCGACCCTCCTCGACGCTGACCACCTCGGCGAGGTCCTTCACAAGCAGGCAGAAGGCACGGCGGGCGGAGATGATCTGGAATGCGACGTAGCCCCGGTTGAGGGTGAGGACGTGGGCCTCGAGAGCGGCAGCACCCGCGGTCACCATCGCAATCCCTTCGTTCGCCCATTCCCAGAGAGTGCGCGCATTTTACGGGTCTTGTGGGTCGTTCTTCAACACACTCCCCCGGGGCGAGCTTCCCAGCCAGGGCAGGGGCGTGCCGGCCACCGGCAAACAGAGCAGTTCCACCGAGGTCACCTGGTCGTGGTCTCTGAGTGCGTCGAGTGCGTCGTCGTCGGGCGGCGAATCGAGGTTGAGCACCGCCAGGGCCTCGCCACCGGGTTCGTCCCGCTCGCGGCCCAGCGACAGGTGTGCGATGTTGATCTCGTGGGTGCCCAGCACCGACCCGATGAACCCGATCAGTCCGGGCACGTCGCGGTGCCGAATGAGCAGCAGGTTGCCGTCGAGGAACGCGTCGAGTTGGAAGCCGTCGAGCCGGACCAGGCGGAGGAACTGGTTGCCGAACACGGTGGCCGAGGCACAGCGGGTTCCGGCGTCGGTTCTCAGCGACGCACGGACCAGGGTCGTGAAGTCCCCCGACTCGGACGTTCTCGACTCGGTCAACTCGATCCCCCGCTCTCGGGCCATCCATTCGGCGTTGACCAGGTTCGGTTCGGCATCGAGTGCTTCGCTGAGCAGTCCGGCGGCGAAGCCGGCGGTGACCAGCCGGGTGCTCTTGTCGGCCACCTCGCCTCGGTATTGCACCTCCGCGGAGCGCACGCCGCTGGAGCGATTGAGTTGAGCCAGCAGCAGTCCGAGCCGGTGGGCCAGGTCGAGATAGACTCGGATGCCCTGGAGCTGCGTGGCGGAAATCGGGGCCATGTTGACCGCGTGTCGGACTTCGCCATCGACCAGGAACCCGGCCAGGATCTCGGCCGCTTCAACCGCCACTGATTCCTGGGCTTCCTCGGTCGACGCGCCCAGGTGCGGCGTGGCCAGCACCCGCGGATCGGCCAGCAACGGGTGGTCACCGGGAGGTTCGTGTTCGAAGACATCGATGGCCGCACCGCCGACGTGCCCGGTGGTGAGTGCTTCGGCGAGTGCGGTTTCGTCGACGATTCCTCCCCGGGCGCAGTTGATGATCCGCACGCCCGGCTTCATCGCGGCCAGTCGCTTCGCGTCGATCAGGCCCCTGGTCTGTTCGGTCAGCGGAGTGTGCACGGTCAGGAAGTCGCACTCGGGCAGGATCTGATCGAGGTCCTCGTACAATTCGATTCCCAATTCCGAGGCACGTTCGCTGGAGAGAAACGGGTCGAAGCCGATGACCCGCATCTGCAGGCCTCGAGCCCGTTGGCAGACGGCCAGGCCCACCCGGCCCAGTCCGACCACGGCCAGGGTCTTGCCGGCCAGTTGCGTGCCGACAAATCGACTGCGGGCCCACTCGCCCTTGCGGAGGCTGTCGGCGGCGGGAGCGATGTTGCGGGTCAGGGCCATCAGCATCGCGATCGAGTGTTCGGCGGTGCTGGTGGTGTTGCCGGCGGGGGTGTTCATCACGACCACCCCGGCCCGGGTGGCGGCTTCGAGGTCGATGTTGTCGACTCCGACACCGGCCCGCACGATCGCGCGCAGCCGCGGTTGATCGGCCAGGGCAGCGGACGTCAACTCGGTGCCGCTGCGGACGATGACTCCATCGGCCTGCAGGAGGGCTTCACGCAGCGGCTCGCCGTCGAGGCCGTCGCGGAGATCCAGCTCGATGCCGTCGCGTCGACGCAGGACATCGAGTCCGGTTTCGGCCAGCGGATCGGCGACCAGGATTCTGAGCACGACGTGTCGCTTCGAGGAGAACCCAACGGGCGGTCGGTCCATCGCCGGCCGATCGAGTCACTAGAGTAGCCCCTCATCCGGTTTCCTCAAGGACCGAGTCGCTGACAGAGCCTGCTTTGCAGCGCTCGAGGAATTCTTGATAATCAACCGACCTGCCTCGGCACCGTGTGAGCACCGTTGAGGTGCAGGCTTTCAGGGAGATCAGGATCAGCATGTCTTCGGAGAACGAAATCGAGATTCGGGTGCGGTACAGCGAGACCGACGCGATGGGTTTCTTGCACCATTCCAACTACTTCAACTATTACGAGATGGGACGGACCGAGCTGTTTCGGTCCCAGGGAGGCGACTACCGCCAGATGGAGGCAGACGGTCGGTTCTTCGTGGTGGTGTCGTTCGAGGCAAAGTACCATCGCCCGGCCGGTTACGACGACGTGCTGCGGCTGGTGACGACGTTGGTCAAGATCGGCGCCGCGAAGCTCGAGCACGAGTACGCGGTGTATCGTGATGAGGAGTTGCTGGCGACGGCGCGTTCGGTGCTGGCCTGTGTCGATGCCCAGGGCCAGGTGCAGCGGATTCCCGACAACGTGGCTGCCACGGTCGACCAAGTTGACTAAACCGAGCAGGCGGTGACGGCCCAGGCGGCCTTCCTGGCACGTCTTCAGCCTCCGTCATGTCCGGTCACTCTTGCCTATCCCGTCTCGTGGCTCGCCGCCGGCCTCTTGAATTCCCTTATCCGCGTGGCGAGACTAGTTAGAGCCGTGTCGGATAGCCGACAAGGGATCGAGGAGCCGGATTGAGGCTGGGGGTGTATTGAGATGGAATCGATACAGAGTGCCACCGAGGTATTTGACCAGGTGTACCTGGACCTGCGGGCAGGATTGCTGGTGCTGGCTGCGTCGCTGGATCGGGTCGACCGTTGCGAGGGCTCCGAGCGGATCGGTGAGGACTTGCGTCGCGAGCGGATCGATCAGGGTCTTGCGATTCTGGCCGCTGCGGGGGTGAACCGTGCCGAGCAGATCCAGGTCCTCTTCAGCGACCCCTACACGCCTGGTTGGAACACGTCCGCTTCACCTGGCGACGACGCCTGAACCTGACGGAGGAGACCGATGTACTTCTTCGACCCGCACGTCCACATGATTTCGCGAGTCACCGACGACTACGAGCGGATGGCTCGGATGGGTTGCGTGGGTATCAGCGAGCCGGCCTTCTGGGCCGGTTTCGACCGCGGCAGCGTCGACGGGTTCCGCGACTACTTCCGCCAGCTCACCGAGTTCGAACCGACTCGTGCGGGATGGTCGGGTGTGCAGCATTACTCGTGGCTGTGCATCAACGCCAAGGAGGCCGAGAACGTCGAATTGTCGCGGGAGGTGATTGCGATGATTCCCGAGTTCCTGGACAAGCCGGGGGTGCTGGGGATTGGCGAGATCGGGTTGAACAAGAACACACCCAACGAGTGCACGATTTTTCGGGAGCACGTCGAGTTGGCGATGCGGACCAACGAGTTGATCCTGATCCACACTCCGCACCTCGACGACAAGTACAAGGGCACGCGGATGATCGTGGACATGCTGCTCGAGGACGACCGGGTCGATCCGGGGCGGGTCCTGATTGATCACGTCGAGGAGCACACGGTGGGGTTGGCCCGCGAGGAGGGATTCTGGTGTGCGATGACTTTGTACCCGGTGACCAAGTGCACTCCGTCGCGGGCCGCGGACATCATCGAGATGTACGGTGACGACCGGATCATGGTCAATTCGGCCGGCGACTGGGGTCCTTCGAACCCGACGGCGGTGCCCGACTTCATCATGGAATTGCGTCGCCGCGGCCGTGCCGAGTCTCAGATCAAGAAGATTGTCTACGACAATCCGATCGAGTTCTTCAGCGGCAGCGAGCGGTTCGAGTTCACTCCACCGGACGTTTTTCGCTTTCCCGAAAATGCCTCGGCCGGTGTGGACGCCGAGTAGCCCGACGAGCCCCCGCCGATGACTCGCCCGCTGGTCGTCCTGGACATCGTCGGACTGACTCCCTCGATGCTCGGCCAACACACGCCCCGCCTGGCGGGCCTGGCCGGGAAGGGATTCGCCTGTCCGCTGGGCACGGTGCTGCCCGCGGTGACCTGTACGACTCAGTCCACGCTGCTGACCGGGCTGCTGCCTACAGATCACGGCGTGGTGGCCAACGGCTGGTACGAGCGGGATCTGGCCGAGATCCTGTTCTGGCGTCAGTCGAACCGTCTGGTGGGTGGCGAGCGAATCTACCAGGCTGCCGGGGACCGGGATGCCGGGTACACCACCGCCAAGCTCTTCTGGTGGTTCAACATGCACGCTCCGGTAGAGTGGTCGGTGACGCCGCGGCCGAGCTACCCGGCCGACGGCCGCAAGGTGATGGACAGCTACAGCCAGCCGGCGGACTTGAAGGACCGGTTGCAGGCGGAGTTGGGCACGTTTCCGTTGATGAGGTTCTGGGGTCCGGGTGCCAACATCGCCAGCAGCCGCTGGATCGCCGACGCCACGATCCGGATCCTCGAGTGGCATCGCCCTTCGCTGACTCTGGCCTACCTGCCTCACCTGGACTACAACCTGCAGCGATTGGGCCCCGACGATCCGGCCATCGCCCTGGACCTTGCGGAAGTCGATGCCGAGGCCGGCCGGGTGATCGACGCCGCCGAAGAGCTGGGGGCCGACGTGGTGGTGCTCTCCGAATACGGCATCACCGCGGTCGATCGCCCCGTCGCCTTGAACCGGGTGCTCCGCGAGGCGGGGCTGTTGAGCGTGCGTAAAGAGCCGCTGGGCTGGGAGACACTCGACCCGGGTGGTTCCCGGGCCTTCGCCGTTGCCGATCACCAGGTGGCTCATGTCTACGTCAACGACCCCGCCGACCTGCCCCAGGTCCGCGAATTGCTCGAGCGGACCGAGGGAGTCGAGCGGGTCCTTGGGGGTCAGTCGCTGGCCGACGCGGGGCTCGAGCACTCACGCAGCGGGGACCTGTTCGCGGTGGCGGCCGCGGGGGCCTGGTTCAGCTACTACTTCTGGCTCGACGACGACCTGGCTCCCGATTACGCCCGCACGGTCGACATTCACCGCAAGCCGGGCTACGACCCGGTCGAGTTGTTTTTCGATCCGCAGTTGCGGTGGCCGGCGATGCGGGTGGCGCGGCGGCTGCTGAAGAAGATGATGGGCATGAGGTACTACATGGACGTGATCGGGCTGGATGCTTCGATCGTCAAGGGCAGCCACGGCCGGCTGCCGACTGCCGGCCGGGAGTCGGAAGAGGGACCTGTGCTGATCGGGTCGTCGACATCGATCGCGCGGGACCGGGTCGAGATGACCGAGGTCAAGCAGTTGCTGCTAGATCTTCAGTTCGGTCCGTCTTGAGCCCTGATCCTGATCGCTTCTTCTGCAGAAGCTCACCACTGGCGGAGTACCGCAGTCCGTGAACCGCGAAGCGGTTCCATCACAAAGCCCAGTGTTGACCGCCGTCAGGCGGGCTACGCTGGGTCTGCGAAGCCTCCCCAGCGAACCCCACCGGGGTTCCACATCGGAACCTCTCGATCTGTGAAACCCCGACGGGGTTTGAAACAACGTGGGCAAACCGTCAACCCAGCGTGGCGCCCGCCTGACGGCGTGCTGACACTGGGCTTTGCGCTTGAACCCCGTTGGGGTTCCTTGGCGACTCGAGCGGTTTCAGCCAAGCTGACCCTCGAGTTTTCGATGGGCTGGTCATCCCGCGAGCCAATCGCTTCTGCGGTGCGATCACTTCAGCGGCTTGACTCTCAGCTTGCGGTAGTACGTGACGCTCTTGGGGTCGTGAGCCTGCAGGGCGAAGCTGCCGGAGCTGATCTTGCGTCCGCCGGTGGTTCCGGCCGGTTCGGTGTAGTCGAGCACGGTCTTGCCGTCGATCTTCACGACCACGTTCTTGCCGCGGACGATGATGTGCTGTTCCCACCACTTGTTGTCCTTGGCCGGCGTCTCGTACAGCTTGACCACTCCGTAGAGGCTGCCCGTCTTGACCGGGTCGCCCTGGCTCACGTTGACCTGGGTTTCATGACCGGTGTTGGGGAACCCGACCGCCTGGTACTTGGTGTGGAAGTAGATCCCCGAGTTACTGCCCGGGGTGGTCATCACCTCGGCCTTGAATTCGAAGTTCTTGAACTCCTTGATGGTGAACAGGTGTGACCTGAGTCCGTTGGCCACGATCGACCCGTTTTCGACCTTCCACTTGCCCTGCTTGGCGTCGCCGATTTTCCAGCCCTCGAGGTTCTTGCCATTGAACAGCGAGATCCAGCCGTCCTTGTCCTTATCTTTGTCCTTGTCCTTGTCCTGGGCCATTCCGGTGACGGGGGCCAGCAGTACTGCGGTGGCGACGAGCAGCAGCGAGGCGATACGGGTCAACATTTGGGCTTCTCTCCGGTGTGCGAGTCTCAGTTGAAGTGCCCGGCGTGCCGGGTCGAGTGCACTGTATCGGTCGCTTGGGTGGGGGGCAACCGGCGGCTGTGGTGATCACCGGCCGGCTTTCTTCTGCTGTGGCCGGAGGCTCTTGATCCAGGCCACCACGTCTCTGAGTGCCTTGGGGGGGAGTTCTTTTTCGAGGCCCTCGGGCATCAGCGACTTGCCATTTGAGGCGAGAACATCGATGCGGTTTCTGGGCACGACGTCCTGTTTGCCTTCGGCGCGAATCAGCGTAACGTTGCCGGCGGTTTCGGCGGTGAGCATACCGGTCAGCACACGACCCTCGACGGTGACCAGCGTGTAGGTCATGAAGTTGGGTTGAGCTTCACGGTTGGGGTCGAGGATATTGACGAGCAGATCACGGGGCGACTTGTTGCTGACGCTGGAGAGGTCGGGTCCGAGTTTGTGCCCGAGCGAGCCGACCTTGTGGCAGGCGGCGCAGAGTTTCTTGAAGACGGCGGCGCCGGCCTTCGCGTCGCCGGGTGTCTCGAGGGCGCTGCGGTAGCGGCTGATCACTTTGGCTCGATCCGGAGCCGTGGTGCCGGCCAGCAGCTTGGCGGATCGGTCTCTGAGCCTGGGGTCTCGATTGTTGACCAGCAACTGGCGTTTTTCGAGCGTGAGGTCTGTGGGCAGCACCCGCCCGGCGACGACGGCATCCAGCAGCAGGTGTGCCGCGGCGGGCCGCTGGACGAGCAGGTCGACGATGTCGGCTCTGAGTGTGGGTCCGTGACCCTTCCATTGCTTCAGCAACGCATTCCAGGAGGCCTGCGAGGGGTGGCGGCCCAGCGATGCCACGGCCGCGCGTTGCAGTGCCGGGGGTTGGCTGGGATCGAGCCGACTGGCCAGGACCGGCACCGCCTGCTCTGCGGGCGCAAAGCCGAGCAGTTGGGCCGAGGAGACTCGAGTTGCGGCCGGGGCCGTGTCGCTTGTGACCTGTGAAGCGGCGAGGCGGAAGAGCTGTCTTGCGGCCGCCCGGATGCTGTCGGGAGTCGTCTTGTGGGCCAAGGCGGCGGAGACCGATTGGCCGCGGCGTGCCAG
>CAUZJR010000242.1:0-8139 GCA_963580005.1 Planctomycetota bacterium | reverse complement strand
TCGGGTCCCGTCCAAGTGCACTGGGAGTCGTACCACGTGTCGAACAACTGCAGGAAGATCCACTGGGTCCAGCGGTAGTAGTCCGGATCGGTGGTCGAGAATTCTCGGCTCCAGTCGTAGCTGAACCCGAGCATTTTCAGTTGGCGACGGAAGGTGTCGATGTTGGCGTAGGTGGTCTCGCGAGGGTGCGTGCCGGTCTTGATTGCGTGCTGTTCGGCGGGCAGGCCGAAGGCGTCCCAGCCCATCGGGTGCAGTACCTGGGTGCCGCACATGCGGTGGTAACGGCAGAAGATGTCGGTGGCGGTGTACCCTTCGGGGTGACCCACGTGCAGGCCGTCGCCCGAGGGGTAGGGGAACATGTCCAGCACGTAGATCTTGTCGCGGCCGGGTTCGAAGGGACCGGTGCGGAACGTCCCGTGCTTGTCCCAGTAGGCCTGCCAGCGAGGTTCGATGCGGGCGGGGTCGTAGCGGGGCATGGTGTTTCCCGGGTGGGGGTCCCGCTGGTGGGGAACCGTCGCAATGGTCGTGACCCGAGGCGGGGCGCGATAGTCTATTGATGGTCTCTCCTTTTGCCAACACTTGCCAACAAGACCAAGAACAGGATCCTCTTCGATGAACACCAACCTGCTGACTTCCCGCCGCGGATTCCTGGCCGGGGGGCTTGCTGCCGGAATCGCCTCGACCACCGACCCGCTGGGCTCCCGGGCCACCGCTGCTGAACCGCCCGCCCGCAACGGCAAGTCGCACATGAAACTCAGCCTCGCCGGCTACTCGTTCAACCGCCTGCTGCCCAAGCGGCCGACTCCTGCCCAGGAGAAATCGGCCAAGATGACCATGGACGGGTTCATCCGCTTCTGTGCCGACCAGGACCTCGACGGGATCGAACCGACCACCTACTACTTCCCGAAAGTGGTCACCCACGAGTACCTGGTGCGTATGAAGGAACTGACGTTCCGCCTGGGTCTCGACATTTCCGGGACGGCCATCGGCAACGACTTCTGCGTGGCCGAGGGGCCCGGTCGCAAGCAGCAGCTGGCCGATGCCCGGCAGTGGATCGACCACGCCGCGGTGCTCGGGGCACCGGCGATCCGGATCTTCGCCGGGCGAGTGCCCAAGGGGGACTCCGAAGAGGTGGCGGTGGAACGCTGTGTCGAGGGGATCAACCAGGTGCTCGATCATGCCGAGCAGCGGGGCGTGTTCCTGGCACTTGAGAACCACGGCGGGATCACGGCGACCCCGGCCCAGATGATGAAGATCATCAAGGGGGTGAGAGATTCGAAGTTCTTCGGAGTGAATTTCGACGGAGGCAACTTCCGGACCGATGATCCGTACCGGGACATGGCCGTGATCGCACCCTACGCGGTCAACGCCCAGGTCAAGGTGGCGATCTTCCGCGACGGCAAGAAGGAACCGGCCGACCTCGAGCGGGTGATCAGGATCCTCCGCGATGCCGACTACCGGGGCTACGTGGTCCTGGAGTACGAGGAATCGGACCCGCTGGGCGAGATTCCCGGTTACCTGAAGACGTTGCGGCAGCTGATTTCCTAGGTCGTCCCACCCATGCCAAAACGTTCGCGATGGACCGTCCGGTTTCTCTACGAGACGACACTGTTTGTCGTCGTCAGCGTCTTTGACATCCTGATGACCCACCGCCTGATCCGCACCGGGCGGTTCCGCGAATCGAACCCGGTGGCGAGGTACTTCTACGATCACTGGGACATGAACGGGCTGATCTACTTCAAGATGGCGATGGTCGCCTTCGTGGTCGTGTTGACCCAGGCGATCGCCCATCGGCATCCCGGGCGGGCCAACTTCGTGCTGAGGCTGGCGATCTGCGTGGTGTCGGTGGTGGTGATCTACAGCCTGCTGCTGTTGTTGCGGAGCCGGGGGCTGGTGTGACTGATTCGCTGAGCCAGAGGCTGGCCGATGCGGGGCAGGGTCACCTGCTGGAGGGGATCGAGGCGCTGGACGAGGCGACCGGTGAACGGTTCGAGAACCAGCTCGAGTCGATCGACTGGGAGGGGATCGCTCGATCGAGTGGATCGCTGGCTGGTGGGGCAGCCGGTGACGGGCTGGCCGAGCGAGTGGCCGGCCTGGTCGAGTCCGGGGCGTCTTGCGAGTTGCCTCACCTGATCAGCCAGCCCCAGGCCGATTCCCAGTCGGCTCGGTTGCGAGGTGAGCAGCTGATTGAGGCGGGTCGGGTGGGGGTGGTGACGGTCGCGGGAGGCCGCGGCAGCCGGCTGGGATCGGATCGGCCCAAGGGACTGCTGCAGGTGATGCCCGTCAGCGGGCGGACGCTGCTGGAACACTTTGCGGCGTCGATTGCCGAGAGGAGCCGTCGGGCAGGTCGGTCGATCCCGTGGCTGGTGATGACCAGCCCGGCAACCGATCAGGCGACTCGTGAGTACTTCGGCCAGCAGCAGTTCTTCGGACTCGATCCCGACCAGGTGGTGCTGTTTGAGCAGGGGACGCTGCCGGCGATTGATGCCCAGACGGGTCGGGTACTGCTGGCCGAGCCGGGATGCGTGGCCCTGTGCCCGGATGGGCACGGGGGGATGGTCGAGGCGATGCAGCGGGCGGAGTTGTTCCTCTGGCTGGATCAGCGGGGCGTCGACACCCTGTTCTATCACCAGGTCGACAACCCCGCCGTGCTGCCTCCCGATCCGCTGCTGGTGGGCTGGCACGACCTGGAAGGCGGGCAGATGACGACCCGGGTGGTGCCCAGGCGGTCGGCCGGGGAACGGATGGGGGTGGCGGTGGCCGTGGACTCGCGGACGCGGATCGTGGAATACGTCGACCTGCCCGTCCCGGCAGCCGAGGCGACTGATGAGGCGGGACGACTGAGGTTGTGGGCCGGGAACATCGCGGTCCACGTTCTCGATTGCCGTTTCCTGGCCCGGGCGGCCGATGCCGGTCGGCTGCCACTGCACCGGGTCCGACGCAAAGTCCCCTGCTCGTGCGGTCACGCATCGGGTCGGGTGATCGAACCGGACGAGCCCAACGCGTTTGTGTTCGAACGACTGATTTTCGATCTGCTCGATCTGCCCGACCTGCTCGATCGGGCGGAGTCGGGGTTGGTGGTCGAAGGAGACCGCGGGAGCGACTTCTTGCCGGTCAAGCAGAGCACCGGCGAGGACTCGCTCGAGTCGGCTCGGGCCGGGCTCGTGGCGTTGCACCGAGGTTGGCTCGAAGCGGCCGGAGCCCGCGTGGGAGAGGCCGCCGAGGTGGAAATCACACCTGCCTGGGCGCTGTCGGCTGGGGATGTCGCGGCACGAGTCGGTCCCGATGACGTGTTCGAGGGTCGGGTCGTGCTCGAGTGACCTGCCGGGCGTTCGAGCGAGTTACACGTCGAGCAGGTCGTGGACGATCTTGCCGGGTTGGCCGTCGAGGATCGTTTTCTCTTGCGTGTTGCGGGTGTAGGACACTTTTTCGGCGTCGAGGCCAAAGAGGTGAAACAGCGTGGCGTGGTAGTCGTAGTGATTGACCACATTCTCGACCGCCTTGTGTCCGAACTCGTCGGTGGACCCATGGGCCAGCCCGCCCCGGAACCCGCCACCGGCCAGCCACATGCTGAAGCCGTGCGTGTTGTGGTCGCGGCCGATGTTCTTTTCGTTCTGGATCACCGGCAGTCGACCCATCTCCCCGCCCCAGTGCACGACGGTCGAGTCGAGCAGGCCTCGTTGCTTGAGGTCGGTGACCAGGGCGGCCGAGGGTCGGTCGACCTTCTTGCACGACCGCGGCAGGCTCTTGGCGATCCCGCCGTGGTGGTCCCAGAACTGGTTCTGGGTGTAGACCTGCACGAAGCGGACGCCTCGCTCGACCATCCTGCGAGCGATCAGGCACCGCGTGCCGTAATCCGACGTCGCCGGTTCGTGGATCCCGTACATCTGCTGCGTGGCCTTTGTCTCCTTCGAGATGTCCAGAGCCTCGCGGGCTGATGTCTGCATTCGGGCGGCCAGCTGGTAGCTGGCGATCCGGGCGGCCAGGTCGTTTTCGGCCGGACGACGGGCCAGGTGCTTCTGGTTCAGCTTGCGGACGTATTCCAGGAACGACCTCTGGACGTCTCCGACCAGGTGAGCCGGTGGCTGCAGGTTGAGGATCCGAGGTTCCCGGGGTCGGATCACCGTGCCCTGGTAGATGGCCGGCAGCCAGCCGTTGGACCAGTTGGCCACACCCTCGACAGGCAACTGCCCCGGGTCGATCATCGCCAGGAACGCCGGCAGGTCATCGGCTTCGGTCCCCAGCCCGTAGGCCATCCACGAGCCCAGCGACGGGCGGCCCTTGGTGATCCTGCCGGTCTGCAGGGCCAGGATCGATTGGCCGTGATTGTTGACTCCGGTTCGCATCGAGCGGATCAGGCAGATCTCATCGGCGATCCCGGCGGTGTACGGCAGCAACTCGGAGATCTCGGTCCCACACTCACCTCGTTTACGGAACTCCCACTGGCTGTGGAGCACTTTCGAAGAGGCCTGTGCGGCGTTGTCGTACTTGATCTTTCCCGGGAAGGCCTTCATGTGCCACTTGGCCATCGCGGGCTTGGGGTCGAAGAGATCAATGTGGCTGGGTCCGCCCTGCATCCACAGCGAGATCATCGCCGAGGCCCGCGGTTCGCCCGAGGGGCTCTTGGGCACGGTGTCGAAATGAGTCGGTTCGAGCTCGGGACGCGACGGGGCGGCCTGGGCCTGCTGCTGCTGGGCCATCCAGGCGGTCGCCAGTGCGCCCAGGCCCAGCGAGCCGGATGCGAGGAAGTGGCGGCGGGAATGAGTCGTGGTGGGGAAGGTCGGCATGGTCGGCATGGGAGTTTCAGTCGTGAGGATCGAAAGAGGCCTGGGTGGTGTCGGGTTGTGATCAGTCGATGTAGAGGAACTGGTTGCTGGCCAACAGGCCCTGGCAGAACACTCCCAGTGCCTGCCCGGCGGCCTGCTTGCGCCGGGCCGCCTTTGCGGCTGCGTCACCCTTCTTCTTGTCGGCGGCGATGGCGATGGCGATGAACAGTTCGGTCTGCTGATTGACGAATTGGGCAGCCGTCTCGACGTCGCCCTGCGTCGGAGACTTCGCGTAGGCCAGTTTCCAGGCCAGTCGCAGTTGGGCCGCCAGGTCCTCGCCCGCCTCGGCTTCGAGTCTCCTTGCGAAGCGGACCGACTGGGTGACGATGAAATCGCTGTTCATCATCATCAGCGACTGGCTCGAGACGGTCGTCGAGACCCGCTCGGTGCAGTTGGGTGTCATCGGGGGCCGGTCGAAGGAATCGAGCACCGCCAGCGGTCGGCTGCGGCGGACTTCCACCCAGACACTCCGGCGGAACTCGGCACCCTTCATGCCGATCACCGCACCGGGTCGTCCGGCGTTGAGGTTTTCCTTGCCGATGACCCACTGGCCCACCCGGTCGGCCATCACCAGCACCGGAGGCCCGTTGCGGCTGGGGATCAGCGAGCCGCTGCTGGCCAGCACCGCGTCCCGCAGGCTCTCGGCATCCAGCCGCCTCAATTTCATCCGGCCCAGCAGCCGGTTGTCGGGGTCCTCGGCGTGCAGTCGGGGCGACGCGGTGGCGGGTTGGCGGTATGTGGCTGAGTTCATCAGCAGGCGGTGGAGTTGCTTGAGACTCCAGCCGCTTTCGGTGAACTCGGAGGCGAGCCAGTCGATCAGTTCGGGATGGGTGGGCCGGATGCCCAGCCAGCCCAGGTCGCCGGGTGTGGGAGCCAGGCCGCGTCCGAAATGGTGCATCCAGGTGCGGTTGACGATCACTCGAGCCACCAGCGGATGCTTGCCGTCGGTCAGCCGGCGGGCCCAGGCGAGTCGGCGGCCGGTGGAACTGACGGCCTCGTCGTTCTTCGGCAGCGTGACCGCCTTGGCGGTGGTGACGGCCAGGATCGAGAGATCCGCCGGAGCAACCTCGTCACGGGGCTGGTTGATGTCGCCGCGGAAGAAGACCTTCGTCACCGGCACCGCACCGGCATCCTCGGTCAGGACCCGGATGAAGGACTGCTGGGGCTTGGTCGCTCGCAGGTCGCTGGCCCGCTTGGCGATTTTCTTGAGCACAGCGGCGGCCTTGCTGTCGTAGAGGTACAGCGATCCGGCCGACACATTGAGGCTGGGGAACTTCTTGAGCAGTGCGACCTGCTCGGGCGTTCGCTTCTTGGCATCGGTCTTACGGGCTTCACGAGCCTTGGGCCGGATCGGCTCGGGCAACTTCGCCACTTCCTTGTCGAAGGTGCTCTGGATGAAGACGGTCTGCTTGGCCGTCCGCTCGGCATCAATCTTCTTCGCCTCGGTCTCGATCCGAGTCGCCTCGGCCTTGTTGGCGTCGGTGTACAGCGAGACGGTTCGCGAACCTGGCTGCTTCCAGCGTGCCACGTTCAGTGCCGGCTCGAAGATCGCTCGCATGCGGTAATAGTCGACCTGCGGGATCGGGTCGTAACGGTGATTGTGACACTGAGCACAACCGACGGTGATCCCCAGGATCGAGGTGGAGACGACATTGAGTGTCTCGGCGATCACGGAATTGCGGCTGGCGACGTTGTTCGCACCGGCGGTCCCGTCCGGCGCGGTTCTCAGGTAACCGGTCGCCGTGAGCAACTTGACCTGTTCGGGCGAGAGGTCCTTATAGGGGGGCTTGACCAGTTCGTCTCCGGCGAGCTGTTCGACCAGGAACCGGGTCCAGGGCACGTCGGCGTTGTGGGCGTCGATGACCCAGTCGCGGTATCGCCAGGCCCATTTCCTCTGCGGGTCGGTGTTGCTCACACCCTCGCTGTCGGCGTACCCGGCCGCATCCAGCCAGTGCCGGCCCCAGCGTTCCCCGTAGTGCGGGCTGGCCAGCAGCCTCTCGATCAACCGCGACCAGGCACCCGGTGCCGTGTCGGCCTGGAACCGCCTTTGCTGGGCGAGGGTCGGAGGCAGCCCCAGCAGGTCAAACGTCGCCCGTCGCAGCAGTGTCTGTTTCGGTGCCGATTCGGCCAGCGAGTGCCCGGCGGCTTCGAGACGACTCTGCACAAAGTCATCCAGCCCGTTGCGGATCACCGCGGCCTGTTTCACCTGCGGCAGCGGCGGACGCCGTATCGGCTGAAAGGCCCAGAACTCGAGATCCAGCGGAGTGAACTGGAAGCCTCGACCCAGGGTCTCCGGCTCGGGTCGCAGGGTGTGTGCCCCCGCGGCGATCCAGCGTCGGAGCACGTCGATCTGGGCCGGGGTCAGTTTCTTGCTGTTTTTCCCCGGCGGCATCTCGCCCGCGACCACGCGCTCGATCAACAGGCTCGCCTCAGGTTTGCCCACCACGATCGCCGCACCCGAGTCGCCTCCGGCGACCAGGAATCGCTTCAGTCTCAGGTCCAGCTCTGCCTTGAGTTCTCCGGTCTCACCGTGGCACTCGAAGCAGTGGGCCTTGAAGATGCCACGGACGTCCTGTTCGAACGTCAACTGGGGCGCGGCCGCCGGGGCGAGGTTCGGGACCAGGCCGAGCAGGAGTGTGGAGAGGGCCAGGAGTCGCATCGAGGCAATCCGTCGGAAGAGAGTGGGAGCGGGGGCGGGGGCGTACTCCGATTCTCGACTCCCTTGGGGCCACAGGCAAGGTCAGCCGGGTGCCGGGTCGTGCGGTACGGCGTTGCCCGGCCGGTTCGGCTCGGTTACATCTAGGGCGACCCGAATGCTGTCCCTGTTGCAGACCGAGTACCTGGAGCACCCGATGACCAGCCGCATCCCAAGGATTCCTCACCCGCAGGGCTCACTTGTGCTGGGCCTGATGTTGGCCGCACTTCTTGCATCGACTGCCCGTGCCGGTGACTGGCCCGGGTTCCTGGGCCCGCTCCGCAACGGAATCAGCTCCGAAACCGGTTTGCTCGACACGTTTCCCTCGACCGGTCCCAAGGTGGCTTGGCGGGTCGCCGCCGGTGTCGGCATGTCGGGCCTGGCCGTGGCTGACGGCCGCGTGGTGACGATGGTCGAATCGGCCGGACAGCAGCAGGTCTGGGCACTCGATCTGGCCACCGGCAAGGTGCTGTGGAAGTCGAGCGTGTCCCGGGCCTATCGCAACGGCATGGGCAACGGAGCCCGGGCGACTCCGATGATCGCCGGCGACACCGTGGTGGCGTTTACCGGTGAGGGGTTGCTGGTGGTGATGGAGGCCAAGACCGGAGCGGTTCGCTG